>JAFYEQ010000017.1 GCA_017544185.1 Oscillospiraceae bacterium | reverse complement strand
CATCCCCGTGAAGTTGCTGCTGTGTACCCTTGGCATCATGGTCTGCATCTGAGCCCCGTAGAGCATGCCCATCACGATGGTCTCGATCACGTCGTCGAAGTGGTGCCCCAGCGCGATCTTAGTGCAGCCCAGGCTCTCCGCATAGCTGTACAGATGTCCCCGGCGCATACGCGCACACAGGTAGCAGGGGTTCTGCTCGATATCCGCCACCGTGTCGAATATGGTGGACTCGAAGATATGTATGGGTATGCCGAGTATATGAGCGTTCTCCTCGATCTTGGCACGGTTGGCGGGGGAGTACCCCGGATCCATGACGATATATTCCACATGGAAGGGGAAGTCGCTGTACTTGTGCAGATGCTGCATACAGTACGCCAGCAGCATGGAGTCCTTGCCTCCCGAGATGCACACCGCTATGCGGTCGCCCTCGCTTATGAGCTCGTAGGACTTTATCCCCTTGATGAACCTGCTCCAGATCTTCTTGTTGTATTTTTTTGTCAGAGACAGCTCTATCCGCCTTGGGTCGTGTATGTCTGTCATTGATATCTCCTTAGTGTGGACGCGGTCACGTTCATTCTGAAAGATCTTGCAGCATCTCCTCTTTCGTCTGCGGCACCCAGTGACCTTCCATGATGATGTCCGCGTCAATGGCGGCGATGGTATCCCTGAGCTTTGCCAGCAGTACCGGATCCTTCTCCCATGTGGGGAAGGTCCCGCCGGATGCGTCGCCGACGAAGAGCACTTTCTCGTCCATGACCTGTATGAACGTGGAGTCATCGGTGTGGGGCGACTCCGTCTGATAGATGCGTATGGGACAGTTCCCCGCGTCAAGGAGCATCTCTCCCGAGAACACCATATCGGGCATAGTGATGATGACGGGCTCGCCGCCTGCGTATTCACGCGCTATCGACTGGTGAAGGGAAAAGAACCGCTCCTCGACCCTGCCGTCTATCTCCTCGCGGAAGGACCGCAGATGTTCATACGTCAGCCTGTTGGCCAGAGTCAGCCCGTGTACCGTGTGCATACCGAAGGTGTGGTCCCAGTGCCAGTGGGTCAGTACCGTTATATCGGGCAGCGGCAGGCCTTCTCTCTCCAGCGCCGCATAGAACTCGGAGGTATGCTTTGCGGAATGTCCCGCATCTACAGCGATGACATATCTGTCGCCGCGTATATATCCTAAGTTCGGGCGGTCTCTTTCCTCCTCATGGGGGTAGTACCATACCCGCTCCGTAAGTCTTTTTATATCCATGATAGTATCCTTTCTGTCATCCGGCGGGGAGATATTTCCCCTTATCAAAACATCAAGGGACCCACGGCACACGCCGATGTGTCCCTTGATCACAAAGATCTCATTTGCCGCATGGCCGTCTTTACCTCAGCCATGCCTGTATCGCTGTGCAGGAACAGCGTCCGCGCACAGGATCCGCCCACATCACGGGCGATAACTGGTATCTTGTACGCCGCCAGCACATGCTCCACCGCTTCGATGTTGCGTTCGCCGATATTGAACGTGCCGGAGGCCGAGCCGAACATCTGCGCTCCGCCGGCTATCTTGGCGACTATGCGCGACTTCATCGCGCCCTTGGACACCATGATACCTATGAGCTCTGTTATGCCCGTATCGGCATAGCGCCGCTTATTGTTATCGTTCATGGCATCCTTGCTCCACGGGAGCATGACGTGTACCATGCCCGCTATGCGTGTCTGCTCATCGTACAGGCATATGCCCACGCATGAACCGAGCGCATATGTAACTATGACCTCCCCTGTATCGCCTCTGACACAGGCAAGGTCTGCTATTGCAACAGTGATCATATCACACCTTCAGCCTGTCAAAGAGCATTTCCAGAGAGGACATCTGCGGGACGAGTATCATATTGCAGCGCACGGTAGAGCCGTTCACGTGCTCGTTCTCGTCAAAGCCGTCTGCAAAGGTGAAGCTGTCCTCGATGAACATCACCTTGTTGCCCAGTTCGGCGAACTCTACTGCGGGCACTGCCAGTATAGCCCCCACCATATCGGTGGTGACCGAAGGGACGGATACCTCGGCAGACAGCCCTGTGAGCGCAGATATGGCGTTGAGATAGGAGCCCGAGAGTATGTTCCCCATCTCCTGCACGAAGCTGCTCTGCATATCGTCCATAGCGTACAGGTCGTCCGGCGCGGTACCGAACACCAGCCGTATAAGGTCGCCTACGAAGGCATTCTCCATGATCGTGAGCATCATGCCGGACAGCTCGCCGTTCAGCCTTACGAGTATCGCTGTGACAACGTTCTCCGGACCGCCGAGATAACCGGCAGCCTCATTGATGTCGAGCACTCGCACGCACGGCACGTCTATGGCGACCAGCTTCTGCGAGAAAGCTGCCAGAGACGTGGCGGCATTGCCCTGACCGATATTGCCTATCTCCCTGAGTACGTCTATATGCACGGGAGACAGGTCGTCCATCCGCATGTCAGCCCTCGAAGATCTTCTCTACAGCAGATATGAGAAGATCGGGTTTGAAGGGCTTGACTATAAAGTCGAGAGCACCTATCTTTATGGCCTCGATGACCATGCTCTCCTGTCCCATCGCAGAGCACATGATGACCTTGGCATCATTGTCCTTCTCCTTGATGGTATGCAGAGCCTCGATCCCGCTGACGTTGGGCATAGTGATATCCATGATGACGAGGTCGGGATGATGCGCTTCGTACTGCTCACAAGCGGACGCACCGTCATCAGCCTCTATGATATCCGTATAGCCACCGGAAATAAGTGTCTCCCTGATGAGCTTGCGCATGAAAGCTGCATCATCGACAACAAGTATCTTTTTCATATCTTTGATCCTTTCAGGACTACCCTCAGCGTGTGGGTAAGTATACACAAATCATTATACCACATCGCAAACATTTTTTCCATAGATTTTGGCAAAAATCCTCCGTCGGGAGATATAGAAAATTTGTGTACCTTTATAGTGAAAATAAACAAAGAAAAATGATCGGCAGTAAGGGACCGCATAGATAGTCGTTTACGGTCGGCCGTTAGTGATCGGACTCCTGTAGTATATCCTTTACTTTCTCTGAAAGGACAGGCAATTCCTGAAATACTACATCTGATATGATAGACCAGTTCGTGCCCTCATAGTCATGTACGAGCCTATGTCTCAGGCTCGCGATGATGTTCCACGGTATATCATCATGCTGCTCTTTGAACTCCTTCGAGAGAGCATATGCATGTTCACCTATATTGTACAGCGGCGTGGTTATCGCCCACTGTATCCTGTAGTCATCCAATAATTTTTGCTCATCGACATGCATCTCTTCGATATATTGTCGGAGCATCGTGCTGTACTTGAAGATCTTCTCCAAACGCTGTTCGTCTGTATATCTCATATTACCTTTACCTTATCTCTCATTATCGCATCGTAAAAGTCTGTGCCCCTGTTGATCTCACAGATCTCATATGCATCCACATCCTTCTTGAACGCCTCTCTGAGATCCTCGCCGAATGCAAGGACATTTACGCGCCTGAAGCCTTTCCCGCCGTAAACAAGGAGATCAAGGTCGCTCCCTTCATCTGCTTCGCCGCGGGCATATGAGCCAAAAAGATAGACCTCATCGATCTTATACTTATCAGCGAAAGGCCTGACTATATCACGTATGTCATTCAAAGAAAAGATCTTTTCGCTCATAGCTCTCATCTCCTGTATGATATCCTTTTGCTCATAATACCACGTATGAGCGAATATGTCAAGTGAAAAGTAATGTCGGCACGCTACGGCCTTATATACAAAAAATTTACAAATGCCTGTATAAATAAGAATGAAACGCTTACCGCTATAGTGTACAATAGACACAGCTATCCGCTTTTGGTTTGAATGGAGCAGGTTTTGAAAAACAGATTTTATATAAACAGGGTCGGCTATATGGTCGGCATGGACAAGACCGTGGCGTGTACGGTGTACGGCAGGATATTCTCCGTCGTGGACGTGCGCACAGGGGCGTATGTATACGAGGGACGGCTGTCCCAGCCCTTTACGGACAAGGAGTCGGGCGACACGGTGCGCATAGCGGATCTGTCGGACTTCAACGTGCAGGGTAGGTACTTCATCAAGGTGGGCCTCCGCCGCTCGGAGTCCTTCGATATCGCGCCCTTCCCATACCGCATACTTCGCGAGAAGGTGATGGATGCGGTATATCTGAGCAGATGCGGCTGTGAGACAGATCACCCGGATCTCCCTCAGTTCGCCCACGGGCCCTGTCATACCGAGGCGGTCACATACGAGGGCAGGACCTTCGATGTCGGCGGCGGCTGGCATACCGGCGGGGACTATTCCAAGAGCGTTCCCGGTACCTGCATAGTCATAGCGGATATGCTGTACAGCCTGATGATATTCCCCTACGCCTTCGACAAGACGCTGCGCAAGCGCATGGAGGTGGAATGTTTCCACGGTCTCGAGTTCATCACCAAGATGCAGGCGGAGGACGGCGGTGTATACGACAGCGTCCGCACGGACGCTGCGGTGAATGTTACGGCTCCCGCAGATGACGCCAACAAGTATCATCTGACGGACAAGAGCGCCGTGGCAACGCTCCGCTTCGCGGCGGTGTGCGCTCTGGCGTCCCGCTACTATGCCGCAGACCTTCCCCTTTCAAGGAAGCTGGCATCCGCAGCGCAGACAGCCTGGCTGTATATGCTGGAGTCGGAGGAGTATCAGTACTACAAGAGCAAGTTCGGAGATATATCCGATGAGCCCGACGGCGTGTATACCCTCAGTTCCGAGTTCATGTGGGCGGCGTGTGAGCTCTATTCCCTTACGGGGGGCAGCAGGTTCGCGGAGCTCATCGACAAGAAGTATACCGGCTGTCTCTTCAGCGGCTTCGGCGACCGCTTCACGGGAGGCTATGCTGCGCTGGCGTATATGCTCACCGACAAGCCCAAGAAGGACTATATACTCTCCTTCATCCGCATGAGATGGACATACCGAGGCGACAGGCTATGGGTGGCAAGATGCTCCAGCGGCTACCATTCATGCGCATCTGCAGGCGGCGATTACCACTACGGATCCAATATCCGGATACTTGGCAATATACGCATGGCGGAGCTGGCCTTCATGATCACGGGCGACCGCAGATACCTGACGGTATCCACCGACAGCCTCAGCTACCTCATGGGCGTGAACCCCATGGGCACGGCCTTCATGACGGACAACCGCAACGGCTTCTGCCGCAACCCCGCCCACGCTGCTTCCATGGCCGCGGAGGGGGATATATGCCTGCCGGGTCTGATGGTATGCGGCGCCGACCAGGAGCGCTCCGACCCCTATGTCAGATGGAACATAGAGAACGGCACGCCTCCGTCGAAATGCTACGCGGACAGTCCCTTCTCCCTCAGCACCAACGAGCCTGGGCTGAACATATCCTCGCCCCTGTTCTTCATATCCGCATTCTACGACAGCATGGAGCACAATGCATTCAACGTGCTCAGCTGAAGACACTGATGATCGTGAGACGGCATGATCTTGACGCAGCTCTTACGGTCTTTTTACGGAGATACTATGAGATACGACGATAAAAGACTGTCCTATATGGGACGCATAGACATCAACGATGACGGCGCCGCGTTCTACTGGCCCTCGTCTCAGGTGACGGCAGTATTCAAGGGCACATATGCCGACATCACGGTGATGAACAGGACCGCCTACGGCATCATCACCATAGGCTATATCATAGACGGGCGCAAAGGCAGGATACCCTTCTCACAGGCCGATGACGGACAGTTCAGGAAGATCCGCATCGTATCCGACCTGGATCCCGAGAAGGAGCACACCCTGACCATATTCAAGCGTCAGGCGGCAAATCACGCATTCACCATATCCGATATAGACTGCGACGGGGAGTTCCTTCCCTGTGAGCCCGAGTACCGCCTCAAGCTGGAATTTTACGGCGACAGCGTATCCGCAGGCGAATGCACCGAAGCAGACGATTTCGCAGGCAGCTGTGATCCCTGTAATCATATGTGGATCTATGACAACTCCTACAACTCCTACACATGGCAGTGTGCGCGTCTGCTGGGCGCGTCCTTCCATAACACATCACAGGGGGGCATAGCGGTCTTCGATGACACGGGCTACTTCCACTGGCCGAAGATGATCGGCATGGAGAGCGTATACGACAAGGTATGCTACTTCCCCGAGGGCGGCGAGATCACAAAGTGGGACTTCGGCAGATACATCCCCGATGTGGTGGTGTTCGCGCTGGGACAGAACGACAAGCACAACGGCATCACCGATGCAGACGATATAGACATATACGACCCTGCGGTGCGCCGCAGATGGAAGGACGGCTATATAAAGCTGATCCGTGACGTGACGGTACACTACGGCGATGTGAAGATCGTCATGATCACCACGGTGCTGATGCACGACCCGGAGTGGGACGCCGCCATAGATGAGATCGTCACCGAGCTGCGGGGACAGGGCTATGACATACACCACTTCCTCTTCACGGGCAACGGCGCTGTGACCCCGGGGCATCCCCGCACGTCGGAACATGCTGTCATGGCGAAGGAGCTGGCTGCGTTCATCGGCAGCCTCACGGGTATAGAGAGTTGAACGTTTAGAGTTTAGAGTTGAGATACGGCATAAGATACGAACACCGCACTGCCTTGACAGTGCGGTGTCGTTTTTATGCGGTGCGGTCCGTTACTTGTTGGTATAGGTCATGACGTCGCTGGTCACGAGACCGCAGCGGATGGCGATGGCCTTGATAGTACGTCCCTTGGGGATATTTATCACAGCCGTAGTTCCCCAGACGATGCGTCCGTTCTTGACGGTCAGCTTCTGAGTCCCTTCGTTTATCGCAGGGACACTGCCATCAAGTGTATATACGATGTAGCTGTCTTTGGTCTGAGTGTAGACCTTGAAGTCGTTCTTTGACTTAGCACCCGACTGCACGCAAAGGGGCTTGGCAATCTGCACGTTGTTGAGCCCGTTCTTGCTGACCGTACTCCACTTGCCGTACATATAGGCCTTGAAGTATACGGGCTTTGCCATGGCCGTATCAAAGAACACCGTGCCGCCGTTGGCTACTTTCTTGCAGGAGGTGGTGATGTTGGACGAGCCGATGTTATAGTATATCTCGGCGTCCTTGTCGGCACAGTTGAACGTCATAGTCTTGCCGCCGAAGGCTGTCTTCACGGTAACGGTGGGCTTGGCGGGGGTCTTCATCCCAGCCTTATACAGTCCCATCGGGCATTTCGAGTCATAGCAGTGCCCATCCTCAGAAAGTACGTAATAATAGCTGTTGTTTATAGGCAGATCTCCCTTGCCCGTATACTCTTCGGCTGTTTTGCTGTAGGGGATATGAATGTGAGTGAGTTTAGTGCAAAAGTAAAAAGCGCCACTGTCGATCGAAGTCACACTATTGGGGATAGTTATCGATGTAAGACTGCTACACCAAGAAAAGGCGCCACTGCCGATTGAAGTCACACTATTGGGGATAGTTATCGATGTAAGACTGCTACACCAGGAAAAGGCAACACCGTCGATCGAAGTCAGACTGTTGGGGAGCGTTATCGATGTAAGACTGCTACAACTGCGAAAGGCATAACTCCCGATTGATTTTACTCCATCGCCGAATGTGATCGATGTTAGACCGCTACAACAGGAAAAGGCAGCATAATCGATCGAGGTAACACTATCGGGGATAGTTATCGATGTCAAACTGCTGCATCCGGCAAAGACGCTATTACCGATCGAAGTCATGCTATCAGGGATAGTTATCGATGCAAGACTGCTGCAACCGGAAAAGGCCTCAGTGCCAAACTCAGCAACACTACTGGGGATAGTTATTGACGTCAGACTGCTGCAAGGTTTAAAGGCTTGCATGCCGATCGAAGTCACTCCATCGGGGATATTTATCGATGTAAGACTGCTGCACTCGCGAAAGGCCTCAATACCGATCGAGGTCAGTCCATCGGAGATATTTATCGATGTTAGATTGCTGCAATAGGAAAAAGCAGAACTGCCTATCGAAGTCACACTACCGGGGACAGTGAGCGATGTAAGGCTGTGGCAACAGGCAAAGGCAGAACTGCCTATCGAAGTCACACTATCGGGGATAGTTATCGATGTGAGAGCCCTGCAATTCGTAAAGGCATGATGACCGATCGAAACAACACTATTGGAGAGCGCTACCGATGTCAGATTTTTGCAATTGTAAAAGGCGTAATCGCCGATCGAAGCTACTCCATCGCCAATATAGATACTGTATATGTCATCTGATCTCTTATACCATGGAACGTACATATCACCGTAATAGTTTTGCATCTCTCCGTTGCCCCATATATTGAGCAGTCCATCACTATCCAACGACCATTTCAAATTATATGCCAGAGTGCCACTTGCCACGATATCTGCATCATATACAGCCTCATCTGTGTCAAGTGCCGTGTCCTCTGCAGACAGCATGTTGGCCGTGTCTTCCGTGACAGTCTCCTCTTGCATCACAACAGCATCCGTCTCTTCAGCAAATACGGCCGGATGCATAGATACGGTCAACATAGACATCATGATCGCGACTGACAGCATCATCTTTTTCATATCATCACGCTCCTTAAGAAGTGTATAAATGCAGAATGATCATCATATATAGTATACTCTATTTTGGACACTAAAAGAGTGTAAAATATGTTAAAGATCTGTAAATAATACAATAACACCGCACTGCCTTGACAGTGCGGTGTGTATGCATATCAGTCTTCGCCCGTCTCGGCGATCTTCTTGGCATTGGCCTGCTCGATCTCGGGGAAGTGGGAGAGCACAGGCGGTACGTCCTTGCCCTTGAGACGGCGGTCAACGTAGTTCTGTGTGATCTTCATCACCAGAGGGGAGAGGGAGAGCACGCCGATAAGGTTGGGGATCATCATCATGCCGTTGAAGGTGTCGGAGATGTCCCAAGCCAGTGACGAGGTAAGGAGAGCGCCTGATATGATCATGATCGTGAACACGTTCTTGTATATCTTCACAGCGGTCTCGGCTTTGTCGCCTGCCAGATACTCAACGGCCTTGGTGCCGTAGTGGGACCAGCCAAGCACGGTGGTGAAGGCGAAGAGGAGTATCGCCAGGGCTATGAAGCAGCGCCCCAGCTCGAAGTTGCCGATCTTGAAGACCGTGTTGAACGCCTCGGCCACCAGAGTAGCATCGCTGTCGGTGACGGCCTCGCCTGTCTTAAGGTCGATGACGCCGGAGGTGAGTATGGTGAGCGCGGTCATGGTGCATACTATCATAGTGTCCGCGAACACCTCGAAGATGCCCCAGAGGCCCTGCTTCACGGGCTCTATCACGTTGGAGTTGGAGTGTACCATAACGGAGGAGCCGAGACCTGCCTCATTGGAGAACACGCCTCTCTTGCATCCCATGGTGATGACCTTGCTGACGGTCATGCCCGCAGCACCGCCCCATACAGCCTTTCCCGTGAAGGCCGAGCCGAATATGGCACCGAAGGCGCCGCCGATGTTCCTGATGTTGGTGACGATGATCGCAAGGGAGCCGATGATGAATACCACTACCATGAAGGGTACGATCCTCTCGGCCACCGTGGCGATCCTCTGTATGCCGCCGATGACGATGACGCCTACCAGCAGCATGAGTATTATGCCCACGATCAGCATATACAGGCTGACGGACTTGCCATCGGAGGAGGTGTAGAGCACGATGTTCGACAGAGCCTTGATATCAAAGGCGGAGGTGAGGTTGACCACGATCTTGTTGACCTGGCCCATATTGCCTATGCCGAAGGATGCCAGCACTGCGCATACCGCGAATATCACAGCCAGTACGCGGCCTACGCCCTTCATGCCCTTGTAGCCGCCGAGACCGTCCTCCAGATAGTACATGGCGCCGCCGGACCATTCACCCTGCTTATTCTTGCGGCGGAAGTAGATGCCGAGTATGTTCTCGGAGTAGTTGGTCATCATGCCGAAGAAGGCTGCGACCCACATCCAGAACACCGCACCGGGGCCGCCCGACATTATAGCCGCTGCCACGCCTGCGATATTGCCCACGCCCACCGTGGCCGCCAGAGCGGTACACAGCGCCTGGAACTGGGATATAGAGGCCTTCTCGCCTGTCTTGCCCTTGACCTTGGAGTCAAAGAGCGAGCCTACGGTCTTCTTCATCCAGTGACCGATGTGGGTCACCTGGAAAAACTTCGTCAGCACCGTCATTATGATGCCGACCGCGATAAGCAGCCATACGCCCACGGTCGTCCACACGAACGTGTTGATGTGGTCGTTGATGTTGGTTATCGCATCGATGAAACTGTTCATAACGATCCTCCCATATGCCCGCGGCTGTCGTGCAGGCAAAATACATATATAAGGATACCATATTTTCGCGCGGATGTCAAGACTATGAGGGAAAGAACGTTAGTTCGTGGGATGGGCATCTCTGCGGCCTAGTTATCCCGTTCCATTACGTTCATGTCCGACGCATGAGCTCCATATACATCTCGATCTTGCCTTTCTGGCGCTCCGTTAGGGAGCGGTATGCGTCGATGAGCTGCGCTTCGTCGTCTGTCCTGTCCCCGATGAGGGAGGGTGTATGCCTGTCAGCGATGTAATCGAGGGTGACGCCGTAGAGGTCGGCTATGTTCACCGCTATCCCCAGCGGCAGCTCGCTCTCACCCGTCTCATATCGCCTGTACTGCGTAAGGTGCATGAACAGCTTGTCGGCCACCTGCTTCTGTGTCATATCATGATCTTCTCTAAGGTCTCTTAACCTTCTGTAGCGCATATTTCATCCTCCCAGTCGATCAGTCAAAAAAACACGAACGATCATAGTGAATATGCACAAATTATATCATAATACACAAATATGTGTTGACAAAATAACGAATACGTGTTATAATAACAATAATAACACTGAAATGTGTTATTATATGTTTCGTGTCAAAGGAGGAATGACTATGACCAAGAAGATGATAGCTTTCACTATGTCCGCAGTGATATCCCTTTCGGGTGTTGCTTCACTTGGCAACGCTGCTTCGGCTGCTGAACAGCCCGTCAATATCAGCATCGCTGCATCCAAGGCAAGCGGCTGGAAGACCATAGACGGCAACAAGTACTGCTACGGTAAAGACGGTAAGCCACTCACAGGCTGGAAGAAGATAAGCGGCGATACCTACTATTTTGGTAAAGATGGCGTTATGCGCACCGCCTGGGTCAAGCTTTCAGGCAGCATCTATTATTTCGGCAAGGATGGCAAGATGCGTACCGGCAAGGTCTCCATCAACGGCAAGACCTACAACTTCGGATCCGACGGCAAGCTCTCTTCCGGCAAGTCCAAGCCCCAGACGTCAACTACTAAGACATCCTCCAGCAAGTCATCTTCTGGGGAAGGATCAAAGAAGACCAAAGCTTCCAATGCTGTCAAGTATATCCCTGCTATGCCCGAGCCTTCTGCATATGGCTTTAAAGGAGGCAAAAGTACCAGTGGTAAAATAACCACTATAACATATGAAAAAAAGAAATCGGGGGAGATATATAGTGAGACATATTATGAGCCTAAAGGAAACTATAAGGGAGTAGAGCATCCTAAACAAGGATGGTATACTGATAGTAAGCTCGAAAAGTCGGCTATAACTGAACGCAGGGATATTGAGGATTGGATCAATGATGCTGTCTATGATGCAAAAGATTTCATCTATGATCTGGATAGAGCGGGCTACAAGATCGTTGACCTTGAGCAGGATACCAAAGGGTCGGGTATAAACACAAAGTCAGTGGTCAGGTGCAAGTTGTATTACGATGATCAATATGTTGCAAACTTTGAGTCTAGGGTGAAATCATCTTATCACAACAAGGGCATCCATTATTTGAAATATGTATATGAGGGTATTGTTCAGTATGAATATCAGCATTATTATGACACCTATGATGTAGGGATAACATATGTCTTTACATACAACAATTCGAAGTATACTATGGTGTGAGTAGGGGTGTTTATATGAAGTTCAGACGATCAGGTTTTCCAATACTTGCTCTTGTAGCATTGATCTCCATAGGATATGTATATTTACCAACACAGATCTCCCCATCGGTGAGCGTATCCGCTGCAGCAAAGCTGTCTGCGCCGTCTGAGATCACCTATACAGCTACAACTGATACTATCACTCTCAAATGGGATCCTCTCAGCGGTGCTGATGCATACAGAGTTTATGCATCCTCTGAAGATATCGAAAGTACCGACGATACAAAGCTCTATATGATAGATGACGATATATATTTCATATATAAGTCGGTAAAGGACAATAAGTGTGTTGTCGAGGGCCTTACCAAAGGCAAGACATATCGTTTTGTCATCGCTGCACTCGATAAGAACGGCAATAGTTATACTGAAGGGACTAAGTCCGGCGTGATCAGGACAAAGACAAGGTCTGTCGCGCTGCCCAAAGCTCCTTCTGCGGGATATACCGGTACCGCAACATCGGGAGGAAAAACGTACTATTTCAAGGATGGGAAGCTTGCTAAGGGCTTTATCAAGACATCTTCCGGATATATGTACTTCGATGGTAATACGTATCAGATGAAAACGGGACTCGTGACGACGGGCGGTGCTACGTATTATTTTGGCAATGATGGTATAATGTATACCAGCGGTACATATAAGATAGGCGGCAAGACCTATGAGTTCGGAGCTGATGGCAAAGCTAAAGTGAAGACTTCATCGTCCACGACGACACATAAGACAACAAAGAAAACGACTTCTGTTAGATCGTCTTATCCTGATCTGTTCAACTATGGATACGCAGATGCCGGCTCTCTTGTGCAGGATAATACCTATGATGTATATGGATATACGTACAGTGAAGACAGCATAGACATGTATGGCAAGTATCTCGCAGCATGGCAAAGTGCCGGATACACGGTCATATTTGGTGATACCGATACATATACGTCCGGGGGCGATGTATATCTATATTCGAAAGCCACTGTCAAGTACCAAGGTGTCAAGATAGCAGAGATATTCTATATGGAATCGTTCAGTTCAAGCCTCAAGACAGTGACTGTAGACTATTATTGATGATCTGATCACTTTCGGGAGGTCATATATCTATGAAAAAATTTCGCATCCGTCCATTGCTCGCCATGCTGGCGGTAATGATCATCTCCATCGTATCGCTGCCCACTGTGAAGGCAGAGGCGTTAAGCTATCCTGCAATCACGGACTATGGATTCGTTTATTATGATACAGTGGATGGAGTAGTGGGATATACATACTCAGGCTCGTCTACGGCTAAGTCCGGTCTTAACAGCTATCTAAAAGCATGGAAATCGGAAGGCTATTCAATGATGCAGGAAGAGCAGGATGGGTGTATTCTATATTCGATACATGATGACAGTTCAGTAATATGCACAGTCGTTTTTTCCGAAGATGCTGATCTGGTGGGAATATCTTATGCTGATGCTCATTCGACCAAGGAAGCCAAGACATCCTCCAGCAGTTCGAAAAAAAAGAAAAAGAGCGGAGGGATAAAAGCGCCGAGTGCGAATTACACAGGCCTTGCATCGAGCAACGGGAAAAAGTACTTCTTCAAAAACGGTAGGATCTGCAAGGGTTTCATCAAGACTGACGCAGGGTATATGTACTTTGATCCGATGACATATGTGATGAAGACGGGCTGGGTAAATACTAACGGGGCTAATTATTACTTTGGCAGCAATGGTATCATGCTCGCAAACGGTACATATGATATCGGCGGCAAAACATATGTTTTCGGCTCAGATGGCAAGGCTAAGCAAGCATCAACAAAAAAGACTCTATCATCGTATCCCAGTATATTTGACTTTGGGTTTGATGATATTACCTATATGTATGATAATTATAGTGAAGTAGGTGGTACTTACAGCAGCGACGAATCAGATATGTACTATGGATATTTGCATGAATGGCTAGATTGCGGTTATGCTGTATATCCTACCGATGTGGATACAGATGGAAGCGCGATCTGGACAGGAGCCCACATTTATTCGGACAGTGCGCGTTCCAAGCATGTGGCGCAGGTACTGTATATTTACGATTCATCGAGAAGACATACAGTGGTCTTTGTAGGCTTCGACTAAATGTTCACCCATCCCCTGTGATACCATCATGTATCACAGGGGATATCCATCTCCCCCGAATCCATCTTTTGATCAAATGCGATAGATATGCGCTTTCCTGACGTCCGCGACATTTTTTCAACAAGATCAACAGGGTAATTTGGCAATTTTCTGAGGGAATTATTTGGCATCCGCGCCACTTTTCTGAGGGAATTATGTGGGACCCTGCCATTTTTCTGAGGGAAACACTGTCTACAGCAACTGCGCCGGCAGTTGTCCCCTTGTCCCTCGTCCCTTGTCCCTGCAACTGCGTTAGCAGTTGCATCTCTGCGTTAGCAGTTGCATCCCACGGCGGGAAAATTTTCCCATACCCCTTGAAAGATCGGGACGTATGTGTTATAATGGTATTATATGAGCATACGTACTGCTCCTATCTTCTCGCATCCAAAAGGGGGCCAATATATGAATTCCATTGTCAGTGTAAAGGTGACTATCGCGGGCAGGGACTACAAGCTGCGCACCGATGATACTCCCGAGTATCTGCTCGAGACCGCCGCCGACCTCGACGGCAGGATAAGCCAGCTCCTCAGGGACAACCCGTCCTTCGGGATACAGAACGCGGCTGTCATCGCGGCGCTCACCGCTCTTGACGATGCACGCAAGGCCAATGAGGCGATAGATAATATACGCGGTCAGATCAAGGCATACGTAGCCGATGCTGCCAAGACCCGCGCCGCAAAGGATAAGCTCACCGAGCGCATACAGGCCCTTGAAGCTACCGTTGAGTTCCTCGACAAGGTGAACAAGCAGCTCGAGAAGGAGAACAAGGAGTTGAAGAAGAACCAGTCTCCCTTTGAGGGAGAGCAGCTCCAGCTGGGCGGCAAGGATGCGTCCGATACGGAGCCCGCTCCGTCCAAGGCAGCTCCCGTGAAGACCAAGGATGCGGCCAAGGTCGAGGATAAAGCGTCCGACAAGAAGGATGCGGAAAAGGCCGCAGAGCCTGCACCTGCGCCCGAGGCTAAGACAGAGGAGGCCGAGGAGCACGATGTGAAGGACGTGGCCGAGACCGCCGAGGCACCGTCAGATACTAAGGCAGATACGGAGCAGTCCACAGAGACAGGTGATGAGCCGTCTCCCGCATCCGATGAGGAGCCGGCGGAGGAGCTGTCTGCCGATGAGGATATCGGCATAGACGTGAAGGATGACGGCGTGCCCAGACGCAAGAGAAAGAGAAAGCGCTGATAATGGAGATACTTGCACCCGCAGGGAGCATGGAAGCGCTGACCGCTGCCGTCCGATGCGGGGCGGACGCGGTATATATAGGCGGCAGGAGCTTCTCCGCCAGGGCTGCGGCAGCTAACTTCGACGGGGATGAGATGCGCGAGGCTGCGCGTATATGCCATCTCCACGGCGTGAAGCTCTACCGTGCCATGAACACCGTCATCACCGACGGCGAGGCAGAGGCCTTCGCCGATGAGGTGAGAGCATCCGCCGAGGCAGGCATAGACGGGCTTATCATACAGGATCTCGGGGCAGCGGCCATAGCTCGTGCGGTCTGCCCTGATATGCCGCTCCATGCATCCACACAGATGACCATCCAGACGGCTAAGACCGTCATTTTTGCACATAAGAGGGGCTTTGTCCGCACTGTGCCCGCCAGAGAGTCAGATCTTGACATGATAAGGAAGATCTGCTATACGGGCGTGGAGACAGAGGTGTTCGTACACGGGGCACAGTGTATGTGCCTGTCGGGGCAGTGCTATATGAGCGCCATGATAGGCTCCCGCAGCGCCAACAGGGGACGCTGTGCCCAGTGCTGTCGCCTTCCCTTCAAGAAGGGGAACAGTACAGAGCCGTTGCTGTCGCTCAAAGATATGTCGCTCCTCGAGCATGTAAACGAGCTGATAGATGCAGGGGTGGCATCCTTCAAGATAGAGGGGCGCATGAAGCGCCCCGAGTACGTGGCCGCCGCCGTGACGGCCTTCCGTCATGCTGTGGACGGCGAAGGCGATACCGATGAGGATATGCGCACACTGCGCTCGGTGTTCTCGCGGTCGGGCTTTACCGATGGGTACCTGACGGGAAAGACAGGTCGCGGTATGTTCGGCCACAGGACATACGAGGACGTGAAGTCGGCGGAGGATATACTGCCCGTTCTGCGTGAGCTCTATCGCAGGGAGCGCAAGGAGCACACGCTGGACGTACACGTGACGGTAAAGGCGGGGGAGCCTGTCAGAGCCGAGGCATCCGCAGGCGGCGTCTCCGTCGTCATGACAGGAGCCGCTGCTGAGATAGCTGCGTCCCGTGCGGTGTCCGAGGCGGATGTCGCCAAGGCGTTCTCCAAGCTGGGGGACACGATATACACCGCAGGCAGCATGACCTGCGACACCGACGGGATATCTGCCGTCAGCGCGGCGGAGCTCAACGCCCTCAGGCGCGGGATATGCGCCGAGCTGGACAGGGCGCTCGTGGACAGCTATACGCCGCGGTATGGCATATGTGAGGGCATGGCTCCCACCGCAGCCCATGACCGCGCCGACCGCGTGTCGGTGAGGGTGCGCGTGAAGAACAGGCAGCAGCTGTCCCTCAGGTGCGCGGATATGCTGATCGCGCCCTGCGATATGCTGCTGGCAAGCAGATACGTGCCGAACACAGCTGTATCCCTCCCTGCCATAGTCACGGATGAGGAGCGGCTGGTGGATGATATACAAAGGCTGATCGACAAGGGGTACACAGACTTCTATGCCGACAACTTCACGCATCTCGGCGTGTTGGACGGCCTCGGAGTGCGGATACACGGCGGCAGCGGGCTGAACATCACCAACTCCTATGCACTTCACGCTCTGGCGGACGTGCTCACCGATGCCACCGTATCATTCGAGCTCACCGCGGCTCAGATAGCAGATCTGCGCTCGCCCATACCCGTGGGCGCCATAGTCTACGGCAGACTGCCGCTGATGATCGTGCGTAACGTCCCTGCCGCAGACAGGCTCGTCGACCGGACGGGCCGGGTGTTCCCCGTGGAGCGGCATAACAGCTACGGCGTGATACGCAACTGTGATATACTTGACGTGATGGGCATGACAGACAGCTTCGGGACAGACTTCGCGGAGATACTTCCCTGCGACGACCCCGAGGCAGTCATAGAGCGCTTCATCCATCGGACGTCATCCTCGGGCAGGGGCTACACCAACGGCCTCTACAAGCGGGGGATCATATAAGTTAGAAGTTATGATAGAGTTGAGAGTGGAGAGTTGAGAGTTGAGTTACAGTGGGCTGACACGCAGGTCAGCCCCTACAGAAGGGTGCGGGATGTCCATGCGTTCCCGTGGGCGGACATATAGGTCTCCTGACTTCTTAGCCATCTTGACTCTCAACTCTTAACGCTCCTATCTGACAAAAGGGTTGATATTATCAAAAAGGGCATATATAAGGCCGCAGATATACTGCGGTTCATAGTGCTGCTCCTGATCACGCTGGCCTTTGCGGCGGCGGGCGTGATGCGCCTTATGAGGCTGCAGCTGGTAGACGGCAGCTCCTACTTCGAGCAGTCGCTGTCCTCCACCACGTCGGAGCAGATCATCGTCCCTCCAAGGGGACAGATCATGGATAATGACGGCACCTTCCTTGTGAGCAACAAGCTGGGCTTCAACTGCGTCATAGAGAAGGCCTTCTTCCCGTTGGACGACGAGAACGCCAACAGGGTAGTCCTCGCTGCGGCCCAGATCCTTGAGGAGGACGGGCACCGCTGGGAGGACGCTCTTCCCATGTCCATCGCAACGCCCTTCGAGCTGATCGGCAGCGACTCGGAGATAGAGCGTCTCCGCAAGACCACGGGAGTGCAGTCCTACGCCACCGCCAACGAGATCATGATCGCGCTGCAGCGTATGTACGACATACCCGCAGATCTGCCCGTGGACGACAGGCGCATAATAGCGGGCATACGCTATACCATGACCATAAGGGACTTCTCCGTGGCCAACCGCTTCACGCTGGCGACGGACATATCCATGCAGACGGTGGTAAAGCTCAAGGAGCGGGCTGCCGAGCTGGACGGCGTGGACGTGTCGGAGGAGGCCATCCGCGTCAACGAGGTAGGCGACGTTGTGCCCCATCTGATAGGCACGGTAGGTGCCATATCCGCAGAGGAATACGAGGAGCTGAGGGACAGCGGGTATATGCTGTCCGATACGCTGGGCAAGAGCGGCGTGGAAAAGGCCATGGAGGACGAGCTCAAGGGCAGCAAGGGACTGCGTACCTTTGAGATCATGTCGGGCAAGGTGGTCAGCGATACCACCACCGTGGAGGCGGTCCCCGGGAACAGCATCAAGCTCACCGTGGACAGCGGCTATCAGCGCCGCGTGCAGACCATACTGGAGAACCATATCCACTGGCTCAATAACCAGTCATCCTCTCAGGCGAAGGGCACGGGAGCAGATGCAGGCGCCATCGTCGTGCTGGACGTGAAGACAGGCGCTCTGCTGGCGGCTGCCACCTATCCCACCTACGACCTGATAGACTATATCGACGACTACAGCTCCGTGGCCAGCAGATCCAACTCGCCCCTTACCAACCGCGCCACCTCGGGCAGATACCGCCCCGGCTCCACGTTCAAGACGGTGACGGCCACGGCGGCGCTCAATGAGGGCATCATAGGCCCGTCCCATACGGTAGACTGCCGCGGCTTCTACGACTACTGGGAGGACTGGAAGCCCTATCCCGAGTGTACCGGCTACCACGGCAGGCTCAATGTGGTGTCGGCCCTGCGGGAGTCCTGCAACATATTCTTCTACGACGTGGGACGCATCACGGGCATAGACACGATCGCCGAGTACGCATCCCTCTACGGTCTGGGCGAGGAGATGGGTCTGGAGATGGGCCGCGGCATCAAGACGGGCTATGTGGCCACCCCCGAGTCCTTCGCGGAGAACGGCATGGTGTGGCAGGTGGGCAACGTCATACAGGCGGCCATAGGTCAGTCGGACACCTACGTCACACCGCTGCAGATGGCAGGTCAGGCGATGATGATCGCCAACAAGGGCACCCGTTATCAGACCTATATGGTAGACAGCGTATACGACTACGGCTGCAATGAGCTGATACGCACCACCGAGCCCGTAATAGCGGCTCAGATACCCGACAAGACGGGCTATACCTTCTACTCCGTCACCGAGGGCATGAAGGAGGCGGCTGCCTACGAGCAGTATCAGGGGTATCCCCGCAATCATGACTATTACACGGGGAACTATCTGCTGACCACGCTCCCCAAGAGGGCGGCCATAAAGACCGGTACCCCGCAGATGCGTTCCAAGTACGACACGTCCTCCGCGTTCATCGGCTTCTATCCTGCCGACGATCCCGAGATCGCCTTCTCGGGCTTCGTAGAGCACGGTGAGTACTCCAAGTTCATGATCAAGGACATCATACAGGCATACTATGACGAGGAGGAATACGACGCGCTCCCCAAGGTGGAGGATCCCACCGCGGTGCTCTCGGATACCCAGCCTGTCACGGGCGAGGACGGCGGACCTGTGGAGCCCGAGGTGACCACCATGACCGAAGTGTTCACGGGGTACAGCTACACCGAGGAGCAGACCGAGCCCGAGACCTACTACGAGGAATGGTACGAGGAGCCCTCCGAGGAGCCTTCCGCTCCAGAGACGGCAGATACCACCGACGACAGGAGCCCCTATCTGGAGCCTCCCAGCTTCGCGGAGCCCGAGTTCGACGTGGAGACGGAATACATCCCCGAGCCTGTGCCCGAGGAAACATCCCCTCCCGATGACGGCTTCTACGATCCGGGGCTGTATTGGTTCACTAGGGATGAAGAGGAATGAGAGTTGAGAGTGGAGAGTTGAGAGTTGAGATGACCGCTCATTCTCTTCACCGTAGGGGCCGACCTATGTGTCGGCCCGCGGACCGCATCAGACCTGCGTGTCGGCCCACCGGACCGCATCAGACCTATGTGTCGGTCGCGGACCGCATGAATAAGCCGTTTACCCGGTAGGGGCGCACACGCAGCTACTCGCAAGGGGAGAATGTGCCCCTACCGATACCTATGCACACCGCGCTGTCGTTTAGGCAGCGCGGTGTTTGTATACTTATGTGTATTATTGTTTACTGTAAATTAACATATCAGCAACGATCCTCGTGTGGCTATGGTGGTATACTATACTTGTCT
>JAFYEQ010000193.1 GCA_017544185.1 Oscillospiraceae bacterium | reverse complement strand
TCGGCACTGAGGAGCTGGAGGCTCAGATGATCCTCACCGACCCCAAGGGCAAGGACATATCCGACGATATCGCCGAGTTCTGCGCCCGCATCGGCGGCAGTGCCGTATGATGATATGATACAGGACAGGCGGTCTTTCCGCGTCTGTCACCATATCCCGCTGCATATCTCATGAAAGGAGGATACGCATGAACAACACCGAGACTGTCTATACGATAGACACCGTGATCGAGAAGATCATGGAGGAGAACAAGCAATATGACCTGTCGAAGATAGTCAGCGCATACGAGTGTGCTGCCAAGGCACACGCAAGTCAGCTGCGTTCCTCCGGCGAGCCCTATATCACCCATCCCCTGGCAGTATCCTATATACTCTTAGATCTGGGCATGGACACCGATACCATATGCGCAGGTATGCTCCATGACGTGGTAGAGGACACGGATACCACTCTCGAAGAGATAAAGAAGCGCTTCGGTCAGGACGTAGCCATGCTGGTGGACGGCGTCACAAAGCTGGGCAAGATACCGCTCTACACCAAGGAGGAACAGCAGGCGGAGAACGTCCGCAAGATACTCCTTGCCATGTCGCAGGACATACGCGTCATAATCATCAAGCTGGCCGACCGCCTGCATAATATGCGCACTCTCCAGTTCAGGCCTGCCGACAAGCAGCGTGCCACCGCGCTGGAGACCATGAACATATACGCCCCCATCGCTCACAGACTGGGGATACGCGCCATACAGGACGAGATAGAGGATCTGTCCTTCAGGTATCTGGACCCATTTGCCTACTCCGAGATAGAGCAGACCCTGAAGATACGCAGCGATGAGCGCTATGCGTTCATACGCTCCATAGAGGATCAGATTCGTGCCCGCTTCAAGGAGCTGGGCGCCGCCGAGCCTCAGCTGTCGGGACGAGTAAAGTCGGTATACGGCATATACCGCAAGGCCTTCGTCAACGGCAAGAGCATGGATGAGATATACGACATCTACGCTGTCCGCATAGTCGTGGACACCGTGGTCAACTGCTACAACGCGCTGGGCATAATACATGATATGTACAACCCGCTTCCCAACCGCTTCAAGGACTACATCGCCACTCCCAAGGCGAATATGTACCAGTCGCTCCACACCACCGTCATAGGCTCCGAGGGCATACCCTTCGAGGTGCAGATCCGCACCGTGGATATGAACTATACCGCGGAATACGGCATCGCAGCGCACTGGAAATACAAGGAGGGCATCAAGAAGGACAAGCTGGAGAACCGTCTGGCGTGGATACGCAAGATCATAGAGGCCCAGCAGGAATCCGACGATGCCGAGGAGATCGTCCGCACGATCAAGAGCGACCTCTCCCCCGAGGACACCTTCGCGTTCACGCCCAAGGGCGACATCATCACCCTTCCCGCAGGTGCCACCATCATCGACTTCGCCTATGCGATACACTCCGAGGTGGGCAACAAGATGAAGGGCGCCAAGGTGGACGGCAAGCTTGTCAGCCTTGACTATAAGATACAGACCGGCGAGATCGTGGAGATACTCACATCCAACGACCCGAACCACGGTCCTAACCGTGCATGGCTGGACATAGCCCTCACCAACGAGGCACGCTCCAAGATACGCTCCTGGTTCAAGAAGGAGCGCCGTGAGGAGAACATCGAGACGGGCAAGGCCAAGCTGGCCCATGAGTTCACCCGAAACAGCATAAACGTCCCCGAGGAGGATCTGGCGGACTTCCTGGCCGACGATATGAAGCGCCACAACTGCGCCACCCTTGACGACTACTACGCAGCTGTGGGCTACGGCGGCATCATACTCGACAAGATACTCCCCCGCCTGAAGGATCTGTATACCAAGAGATACGGCCCTGCCAAGCCCACGTCCCTGCCCTTCATACCCAAGCGGTCGAATACGGGCATAGTGGTGGGCGGCGAGAGCAATATCGAGGTCAAGATGGCAAAATGCTGCGACCCGCTCCCCGGTGAGGATATCATAGGATTTATCACCAAGGGACACGGCGTATCCGTACACAGACGGGACTGCCGCAATTATATCGAGGCCATGCAGAAGGGCGAGGACACGGACCGCTGGGTGGACGTGGTATGGGCAGAGAGCGTCACACGCAATGACGACCCCATATTCAAGGCTACCATAGACATCGTGGCCTACGGCTCTCTCACGCTTATCGCAGATATCGCCACCGTTACCGCGGATATGCGCGTCCCCGTGACCAACATATCCACGC
Organism: Oscillospiraceae bacterium; assembly: GCA_017544185.1. Classification (GTDB taxonomy): domain Bacteria; phylum Bacillota; class Clostridia; order Oscillospirales; family Ruminococcaceae; genus Huintestinicola. The sequence goes on along the minus strand of JAFYEQ010000193.1, from coordinate 1,418 downwards.
GCGTACTCAAGAACGGCAACACCAACATACTGCTCACCTGCTCCATCGCAGGCGCAGAGCAGCTCCGCAACCTGATCGTCAAGCTCAGAAAGCTCACCGACGTGATCAGTGCCGACAGGATAGCAAAATAGCAAAACAGCAAACTTATACCGGGAGCCGGGAACGGGAGGCGATCTCTCCGCCTCGGCTCCGATCTTTATAGCTTTATAGCATTAAGGAGCAGGATACCATGAAGATGAGATCTCTCGGCGCTATGGGCGCCTTCGCGGTCAACTCCTATCTCGTATGGGACGAGGACAAGAACGCCGTTCTGATAGATGCCCCCGACGGCTTCGAGCATATTTGCAGCGCCATAGACAAGGGCGGGTATTCTCTGAAGATGATCCTCCTCACCCACGGACACTGCGATCATATCGAGTCCGCCAAGCGCCTCTCCGACAAGTACGGCGTCCCTGTGTATATACACTCGGCGGACGCAGCCAAGCTGCACAACGATGACACCAACCTGTCCCGCTTCTTCGGGATGCCGCCCATCGACCCCATCGACGCTCCCCGCACCTTCGAGGACGGGGACGTGATCGAGTGCGGTGATATGGCCTTCGAGATACTCCATTCCCCCGGGCATACCTCAGGCTCCTGCTGCATCATCATAGACGATGTGATGTTCTCGGGGGATACTCTGTTCGAGGGATCCATGGGACGCACCGATATGCCCGACGGAGACCGGGATACCATGCTGGACACTCTGGCTATGCTGTACGACTTCGACACCTTCACCAACTACAAGGTATACCCGGGCCACGGCCCCGACACCACCATGTTCGAGGAGAGGACGTCCAACGAATGTCTGCGCTACGCTGCCATGAAGGCAGGCTTCCTCAGGGCGCCCGGAGACGACAGATGACGGTATACATAAACGGCTCTAAGTACGAGATCGAGGCGGTCATCAAGCTGTTCTTCCCGCTGATGCGGTTCGAGTTCAGGGAGGATCCGCCGGTACGCTCCGAGGACTGCATCATCGCCCGCTGCGACGACAGTGTATACGTATACGCCCATGCCTCGGGCAAGGAGCTGGAGCGCTCCGCTCCCCTGCCGGAAGATCCCGCCGAGCATGAGATCACATTATGCAGACTGCTGTTCACGGTGCTCACCGAGCTGACGGGCATAGTCCCCGCCTGGGGCTGTCTCACGGGGATACGCCCCGTGAAGAAGATAAACGCTCTTGCTGCCCGCGGCATGACATACGAGGAGATGTACGGATATCTTCACGATAAGTACTATCTCTCACGGGACAAGTTCGACCTGATATACCGCACCGCCGAGGGACAGCGCCATGCGCTGGACACCCTCGACAGACGCAGCTTCTCGCTGTACATAGGCATACCCTTCTGCCCGTCGCGCTGCTCCTACTGCTCCTT
>JAFYEQ010000192.1 GCA_017544185.1 Oscillospiraceae bacterium | reverse complement strand
CTTACCGGTACCGGCTATTTCGATATGTACGCATATCAGGCCTACAACGACGGCAAGATGTCCGACTACATCCCCACCGATGAAGAGATCGCAAAGAGCCTTGCAGGGCTCCCTCAGATGTGATCCGGTCTATATAACTTATTACCGCCGCTCATACGAGCGGCGGTAATTTTTAGAGCGGTGATCAGTCATGTCTCCCATCGTATCTTTCTATGATATCCCGAAGTGATGTATACTGCCCTTCGAATGGATCGAAGCGTGTCCATTCGCTGAACGTACTGAAATATATCGTATCATCACTGTCGATATATATGTTTTCCTGGAAATGGTATCCGTCACCGTTATGATATATACAGATATGATCCATACCGTCTGTATCGGGAGGATCGCATGGGTCATGTATGCCTGCTACAGTCAGGAGATCGTCCGTTATCATACCGAGCATATCCTTATCGGTGTAGACAGCGTCATTTACCTCTATGGCATCGTTCGCCCCGGGATAATAATAAAAGTCGAACTTACGGAGCAGGCTCTCACCGGTGTCTACGGTATACGATATAGTACAGTTTTCGTCGGCAGTGATGTGGTATATTTCCACAAACGTGACATCACCGCCTCCGACTGTCCTGAACATATACAGATCGCAGCTTCCCTGTCTGACGGCGCGGTATCTTTTCCCGAGTATATCGATCATAGGCTGTTCTGTGCTCTTGTTGAACTCCTCTATACAGGTCAGTATATCATCGCCTCTGATGTACTGTCGGTATCCTATGCCCTGTGAGCCTGTGCCTGTAGTGGATATGCATATCTCATCGCCATTAGATGCCGTCCTGTATCTCATGGAAGGCAGTACATGAGGGATGATGACGGGAATGAGCAGACATAACAAAGCAAACGATACAAAGACGACGATCCCTGCTCTGCGTTCCTTATCCATGGCGGTATCCCCCTTTATCATAAGATATCAAAGTCGGTGTCACTATAGAGCGGCACCGACTTATAGTATCATGACACGAAGAACTCGAAGATCCTGTCGTTATAGTCCCTTGCTTCATCGAAGACGGAATGGCCCAGATCTTCGTAGATATACATACCGCATCTGAGTTTACGTGCGATATCCTCTGCCGCTTCACAGGTGGTCACGTTATCCTGCCTGCCGCCTATCACGAATACAGGACAGCCGATCTCATCCAGCCTGTCATATGTGTCACAGGTGAGACCCGCCTTTGCAAGACGTATGAACCGTTCGGGAGAGGTATACTTGGTCATGCTGAGCATAACGGGTATCATCAAAGCATACTTTTCCATATAGGCTTTGGAATATATCTTCTCCATGGACTTGATGGCAACGGCTGTCATATCGCCCTTCTCGGCTAAGTCTGTCCATTCGGAGATGACGCTCTTCATGGTATCGTTGGGCCGGCTAAGAGTCACCGAGAGCACCAGCTTGTGTACCATATGAGGATAGTTCAGCGTAAGATACTGAGCGATCATGCCGCCCAAGGAAACTCCTATCACATCGGCCTTTTTTATACCGATCTGCATCATGGCAGCAGCTACGTCATCGGCCAGATCCTCAGCGGTAGTTCCTTCGGGTATATCTTCTTTTTTGTCGAATATGAATACTCTGTACCTTCCGGTGAAGATACGGCACATCATAGCGAACAAATGTCCCTTGCCGCGTATATAGTCATATCCCAGCCCCGGGATGATCACCAGAGCCTTATCTCCCGTGCCGAAGGCAATGTATGAAAGATCGCTGCCGTTCACCTTGATGGTATGCTCTGCAGTGTAAAGCATATTACCTCATTTCTGCCCGTAGTAAGCGTTGGCACCGTGCTTGCGGAGATAGTGCTTGTCAAGCAGGTACTGGGGCACATTGGGAGCGTCGGGGTCCAGCATGAGCGCATGGAAGTTCATGAAGGCTGCTTCTTCCAGTACTACGGAGTTATGTACTGCCTCAAAGGGATCCTTGCCCCAGGTGAAGGGACCGTGGTTCCTTGTGAGCACTGCAGGTACAGCCATAGGATCCTTGCCCTCGAAAGCTTCTATTATCACCTTGCCGGTGTTCTTCTCGTAAGCCTCTTCGATCTCTTCCTTGGTAAGTGCTCTTGCACAGGGTATGGGACCATAGAAGTAGTCGGCATGGGTGGTGCCCATAGGCTCCACGTCGCGGCCCGCCTGTGCAAAGGATACTGCCCAGCGGCTGTGGGTATGCACGATGCCGCCCATAGCGGGGAAGGCGCGGTAGAGCTCCAGATGTGTGGGAGTATCAGAGGAAGGTCTGTATCTGCCCTCGACTACCTCACCGCTTTCCAGATCTACCACTACCATATCATCGGGAGACATCCCCTTGTAGGGCACGCCCGAAGGCTTTATAACTACCTTGCCGCTCTCGCGGTCTATGCCCGATACATTGCCCCATGTGAATACCACGAGACCATACTCGGGGAGCTCGAGATTAGCCTTGCAAACGTCTATCTTAAGTTGTTCAAGCATATACATTTCCTTTCAGATGAGCGAGGTCGTTCAGATATGCGGTCATATATCTGTCGAAGGCTGCCGCACCGTCTTCGGTGGGTGCGAGGGTATATCTTCCCATCTTCTCGAAGTGTTCATCGAGCCAGTCGGGGAAGCTGCCCTTAAGGTCGGAGGAATAAGCGGCAAGTATCGCCATGCCCCATGCACCGCCCTCGCCTGCTGTATCAAGTACAGAAGTAGGAGTGCGAAGAGCATCGGAGAGTATCTGCTGAGTGGTGTCCTTCACCTTGAACATACCGCCGTGTACGGTATACCCGTCGGCCGTGATACCCTCGCCCGAGAGTATATCGCTGCCGTAGCGTATAGCTGCAAAGGCGGAATAGATCTGGGAGCGTATCAGAGAGCCTATGGTAAGGTCTGTACCGGGAGCACGCACGATCAGAGGTCTGCCATTAGCTACACCGAGCACAGGCTCGCCCGACATGAAGTTATATGAGGTCAGTCCGTCTGCGGATGCGCTCATGGCGTTGTTGTAGAGTATCTGATACATATCGGACATGGTGGTCTTTGCACCGCACATCTTAGCCACTTCGTATGCTGTGCGCACCCACTGATCCAGCTCGGAGCAGCAGTTGTTGCAGTGTACCATAGCCACGGGATCGCCCGAAGGAGTAGCCACGATATCTATCTCCTCATGGAGGGTCTCAAGAGGCTTGTCAAGTACAAGCATAGAGAATATGGATGTACCAGCGGAGATATTGCCCGTGCGGGGGCGAACGGAATTGGTGGCAGCCATGCCTGTCTGTGCATCGCCCTCGGGAGGACACACTGCTATGCCTGCGGACAGGTCGCCCTCGGGATCTATGAGCTTCGCCCCTTCTTCGGTAAGAGTGAGGGTATCACCGAGAGGACGTATGGACGGGAACACATCCAGTACGGACTTGTCAAAGCCGTGAGCCTTCAGCATATCATCCATCTTAGCTGCGAATGCCTTGTTATAGCATATGCCATCGGTGGGGAATATGCCGGAGCCCTCGCCTACGCCTACGGTGTACTCACCTGTGAGGCGATACTGTATGTATCCTGCAAGGGTGGTGACTTTTGCGATATCGTTTACGTGAGGTTCCTTGTTGAGCACTGCCTGATACAAATGAGCGGCAGTCCATCTCTGGGG
>JAFYEQ010000191.1 GCA_017544185.1 Oscillospiraceae bacterium | reverse complement strand
TATCTTCACTGTGAGGGTATGCTCCTTGATGTATTCTGCGGTATAGGATGATACCGTTCCGTCTCTGCAGACCCTTGATGTACGTACCTCTCGTGTCATCTGTCAGCCTCCCCCCGCAGCAGCTCTATACCGTGTCGGAGCATGGGGAGTATATGACCCACACATTCCCGTGCAGCCTTGGGGCTCCCGGGCAGGTCGATAACTATCGTCCGTCCTCTGATCACAGATACCGCGCGGGATAGCACAGCATGGGGAGTGATCGTCATACTGTATGCACGTATCGCTTCCGCGATGCCCGGAGCGTTCCTGTCAGCAGCTCTCATAGTCGCCTCGGGGACTCTGTCGCGCATGGAGAAGCCGGTGCCTCCCGTGATGAAGAGTATATCCGGAGCACCATCGCAGAGCCTCAGGATCTCGTTGTATACATCGTCCTCATCGTCAGAGCATATGGCAGTATCTGTGACAGTATAGCCCTCAGCTGTGCATATGTCCTGTATGACCGCACCGCTCCGATCCTCGTATCCGCCGTAGTATGCCCTGTCACTTACGGTAAGCACGCTCACCGACAGGGGACGCGGGTGGGTGATATCTGCCATATCGCCGACGCTCACATATCCGCCCTCCAGCACCTTTGCGAATATGCCCTCGCGGGGCATGATGCAGTCACCTGCGATCTTTCTTATCTCACAGCCAGTATGGCATTCCTTCCCTATCTGTGTTATCTCAAGGAGCGCCTCGCCGCAGCGGAGCCTTGTCCCCACAGGACACTTGGCGAAGTCTATCCCTTCCGTGGCCAGGTTCTCACCGAAGGTGCCATAGGGTATCTCCAGCTTCCCCTCAGTCTTTTCGCGAAAGCGATCTATGCTCTCCACAGGGAGGAGAGATACCTGTCTCTCGCTGCCTGCATGGGCATCTCCCGCGAGCCCGAAGCCCTTTATCACAAGACATCTGCCTATGTCCTTCTTGACAGTGCCCTTACGTTCGCTTATACATACTGCCGCTATCGTTCCCATGTTATCCCCCTATCTGTACCATCTTCCTGTCATCCGTCGCGTCCCTGTCCGAAAAACTATGGGCGCGGGGCTTTTGGAGAATGGCTGATTTTATGATATCCGCCAGTTCCTCATCGGAGCTGCCGTTTCGCATAGGTGTCTTGAGATCTGCCCCCGCAGGGTACTGCAGACACAGCTTGAGATATCCGCTGGCTGTGAGCCTGATACGGTCGCAGCGCTCACAGAACCGATGTGACATGGGACTGATATAGCCGATCCTCCCGCGAAAGCCCTCGAACCTGTGGTACACCGCAGGAGATGATACATCCATGTCATATGCATCCTTTGGGTCTCCGAACCGCTCTGCGAGCATCGCAGATATCTCATCCGAGAGTATGCCGTTCAGCTCCTTCCCGCAGCCTATGGGCATGAGCTCGATGAAGCGCACATCTATCGCGCGGTCCTTTGCAAGCAGCGCTATACTGCATATCTCGCTGTCATTGATATTGCGTATGGGGACGCAGTTTATCTTCAGTGGTATGCCAAGACCGTATGCGGTATCTATACCTCTCATCACATCGTCCAGCCTGTCCGCTCCCGTTATCCTCTTGTATACATCTCTGTCGACCGTGTCAAGGCTCACGTTGATCCTGTCTACGCCTGCGTCCCGCAGCATAACAGAATGATCCGACAGGGTCGTCCCGTTGGTGGTGAGGCATATCTCTTCTATGCCGTCGACGGCGTCTATCATAGCCACAAGAGAGCATATGTCCCTGCGGATCAGCGGCTCACCTCCCGTGAGACGTATCTTTCTCACGCCGAGCCCTGCCATTATCCTTACTAAACGTGCTGTCTCTTCAAAGGTGAGGATCTCCCTGTGAGGTATGTTCTCCACGCCCTCTGCAGGCATACAGTATATACACCGCAGATCGCAGCGGTCTGTCAGCGAGATCCTCAGATAGTCTATCGTTCTTCCGAAGCTGTCTTTCATATCAGTTATCCTTATATCGTATCCCTGTCAGGAAATTGATCGTGACGAGCGATACGAGGGAGAGAGAGAGTATCACCGCCGTCCATCTGAATGCAAGATCACGGTCGCCGCTCTGCATGGCGGTATACACTGCGACAGACATGGTACGGGTCTTGCCGGGGATATTCCCCGCGATCATTATCGTAGCGCCGAATTCGCCCAGTGCCCTTGCGAACGACATGGTGACGCCCGATGCTATGCCGGGCCATGAGAGCGGTATCCATACCGAAAAGAAGGTGCGTATCCTGTCACAGCCCAGCTGTCTTGCGGCATCTATGAGCTCGGTGTCCACCTGCTCGAAGGCGCCTCTGACCGTGCGGTACATGATCGGGAAGGATGCCACTGCAGCTGCAATGGCAGCTCCCTGCCATGTGAATATCACGCTGATCCCTATATCTCCCAGTGCCTGACCCAGTGTGGAGTTCCTGCCGAACAGCAGCAGCAGGAAAAATCCCAGTACCGTAGGCGGCAGCACCAGCGGAAGGGAGAGTATCCCATCCGCTATGAACTTGCCCTTCTTCATGGAGGTCACCGCCTTGGCGGCGGCTATACCTATGAAGAACGTAAATAACGTCGATACTGCCGCCACCTTGAACGATATAAGTAGAGGTGACCAGTCCATCACTTCACCGCCGCAAAGCCGTATCTCTCAAATACAGCCATAGCTTCATCGCTCTTCAGGAACTCCTCGAACTCCTTTGCACCGTCGGCATTGGGAGCGTTGGCCGTTATGCCTACGGGGTATATGACCTTCTTGCATGAGCCCTCGGGAGCCTCGGCAACGATCTTCACCTTATCGGAGCTGTACGCGTCCGTGGCATAGACTACGCCGCAGTCCACATCGCCCGTCTCTACCCATGAGAGCACCGTGCGCACATCGGTCCCGTAATTAGCTTTGGCCTTTACCTCATCGAGCGTCCCCAGGGTAGTGAATATCTCCTCTGCATACTGCCCTGCGGGTACGCTCTCG
>JAFYEQ010000190.1 GCA_017544185.1 Oscillospiraceae bacterium | reverse complement strand
GGGACTGATCAATACCCACACCCATGCATACATGTCGGTGTTCCGCAATATCGCCGACGATCTGACCTTCTCCGACTGGCTGTTCAAGGCGATCATGCCCAAGGAGGACAGGCTCACACCCGAGGAGGCTGAGGCGGGGGCTATGCTCTCCTGCATGGAGATGCTCAAGTCCGGTACCGTGGCGTTCATGGATATGCATATGTTCGTGGGATCCTCCGCAAAGGCCATAGAGAAGCTGGGTATGAGAGGTGTCATATCCCGCTGCATCGTGGGCAGCGACAGACACGACGAGGAAGCGCTGAGACGCATAGCCGATCATTTCCGCGAGTGCGAGGAGTTCGGCGGATGCAGCCGCATAGGCTTCAAGATCGCACCTCATGCCATATACACCTGCGGCGAGGATCTGCTGCGGTACCTCATGGAGCTGGCCGAAGAGCATGATCAGGGCTTCCACATACATCTGGCGGAGTCGCTCATGGAGAGCGAGAACTGCATGAAGGAACACGGTATGTCCCCCGTGGAGTACCTCGACAGCATAGGGTTTTTCGGTATACCCACCTGCGCCGCTCACTGCGTGCAGCTGTCGGAGCATGATATGGATATATTCGCGGAGAGGGGCGTCACCGTGATGCACGATCCGCGCAGCAACCTGAAGCTCGCAAACGGCATAGCTCCCGTGGCAAGGCTGCTTCAGAAGGGCGTGAACGTGTCTCTGGGCACGGATTCACAGGCATCCAACAACGATCTGGATATGTTCACCGAGATGGGCTTCGCAGCCCTGCTCCAGAAGGGTATACTTCACGATCCCACGGTATGCAGCGCCGATCAGGTGATGCGTATGGCGACAGTCAACGGCGCCAAGGCCATGGGGCTCGACAGCGGCGAGATCGCGGTCGGTAAGCTGGCCGACGTGGTGATGATAGATCTGGAGCATGAGAAGTTCACTCCCCGCAACGACCTGCGGGCAGCGCTGGTATACTCGTCCTCCGGCACCCGTGCTCATACGGTGATAGTAGACGGTGAGATCGTACTGCGGGACGGCAGGCTCACCCGCGGGGACGAGGATGAGATCCGCTACAACGCGGCAAAGGTCTCGGAAAAGTTCAGATGATACAAGGCAAAAGACAGATCCTTGTACGGACAACAGCTTTTTTGTATAGCACAGCATATTGACACGGGCCGTACCGATGTGGTATGATAGATATGCTATACCTGATGATAACGGAGGATACATATGTCTGAGATACGTGACGCCGGTCTCTATGAGAGCGGCGAGAGGAAGATACTTTGGGTGGAGAGGAACATGCCCCTGCTCCGCTCCATCAAGAAGGAATTCAGCGAGACCAAGCCCTTCGCGGGGCTGCGGATAGCGCTGTCGGTGCATCTGGAGGCTAAGACCGCATACCTTTGCAGAGTGCTGCAGGCAGGCGGCGCGGAGATGTATGTCACGGGCTCCAACCCGCTGTCCACTCAGGACGATGTGGCAGCTGCCCTCGTACACGGCGGCGAGGATAAGGGCATGGAGGTGTTCGCATGGCACGGCGCTACGGATGAGGAGTATCACCGCCATATATCCGCAGTGGTATCCGCTGCTCCCAACATCATCATAGATGACGGCGGCGATCTGGTGCATATGATACATACCGAGTACCCCCAGCTCATAGACGGCGTGATAGGCGGCTGTGAGGAGACCACTACGGGCATAATCAGACTGCGTGCCATGGACAGGGCAGGGGAGCTGAAGTTCCCTATGGTGCTGGTGAACAACGCCGACTGCAAGCATCTCTTCGATAACCGCTACGGTACGGGACAGTCGGTATGGGACGGCATAAACAGGACCACCAATCTGATCGTGGCAGGCAAGAAGGTAGTCGTTGCGGGCTACGGCTGGTGCGGCAAGGGCGTGGCTATGCGTGCCAAGGGACTGGGCGCTGAGGTCATAGTCACCGAGGTAGACCCGATCAAGGCCATAGAGGCTGTCATGGACGGTTTCAGCGTGATGCCCATGAACGAGGCTGCCAAGTACGGCGACTTCTTCGTGACGGTGACGGGTTGCGAGGGCGTCATCACCGCAGAGGCGTTCAATAATATGCGCGACGGCGCTATATGCTGCAACGCGGGACACTTCGACTGCGAGGTGGACGTGGCGTGGCTCCGTGCCAATGCGGTGCGCTCCTACGAGGCACGCAATAATATAATAGGCTATGAGCTCCCCGGTGGCAGGACCATCTTCGTCATAGCAGAAGGAAGGCTTGTAAATCTTGCTGCAGGCGACGGCCATCCTGCCGAGATCATGGATATGTCCTTCGCAGTGCAGGCTATGAGCGCTGCGTATCTGGCAGAAAACAGAGGCAAGTCGGATAAGATGATCATAGACGTCCCCCGCGAGGTGGATCTGAAGATCGCACAGCGCAAGCTGGCTGCGTGGGGATACACCATAGACTCGCTGACTCCCGAGCAGGAGGCATATCTCAACAAGGGACTGTAAGAGCATACTGACCAGTAATTGCTGATAGGATACTGTATATTGCAAAATTCGTAAGATCGTGTTGACATTTTCTTTACGATATAGTATAATATACACAGTATGATATCCGATCGTTGCCGATGTCCGGGAGGTATGTTCATGGAAAACAGTCGTCCGCAGAGCCGTAAGGTCTCCCCGTCCGTCAAGAGCGTTGGGATGGGCGGTGCTCTCATAATATCGTCGCTGATACTTGGTATATGTACTATCATCGCCGGCTCGGCGGTGAGCGGCTCGGTCAAGAAGCTGACCGCGGCCATAGAGAAGCAGGACTTCAAGTCGTCCTATACCGCTCCCTCGGAGCTCACTGTGCGTTCTCCCGCCGGAAAGAAGTACGTTGGCACGGCGGAGGCTGCGGAGTACCTCAACATGAGCACCAAGCAGATCAAGGCGGCCATAGAGGACGGCAGGATAGATGAGTATATCAAGAACGGCGATGACTATATCATATCGCTGGGCGAGCTGGATGACTTCTTCGCAGAGGAGGCATACCGCAGATATATGGATCAGGAAAAGTCGGAATAGACTATCCGCTATCGTATGATCAGAGCGTCGGACGCGCAGGAGCGTTCGGCGCTTTATTAGTCAGGAGTTAGGGATCAGGAGTTAGGACCCGTAGGAGAGTTGAGAGTTGAGATGGCGGGGGACGGTATATTGTGATGGGGCGCACACATAGGTGCGCCCATACAGATAGAGCCGTTCCCGCTTCCGGCGGTAGGGGATGTTGGAGCGGCGGGGGCAAGCCCCCGCCCGCCCCGTGTTATAAATAAAAGTTACCGAGCCACAGATGAGAGGTCCCTCAGGCAAATATCAGCGAGATGGGTGCGGGCACCGCCCGCCCGGCTTGACATATGAGGAGGATCGTGGTATAATTACCGTATCACTGTAAATATGATACGGATAAGGGATGCACCATGGCACATAATACCCGAAAGCTCATCATGCATGGCATGTATCTGCTGCTCACAGCGCTGTACAGCGGCATATACATGTATGTATGGGAAAAATACTACAATAAAGTCCTTGCCACCGACAGGATCACCACAGACCATATCGGATGGAAGGGCAATATGCTGATACTCTTCGTCTATCTGGTACTGATAATGCTCTTCGCGGGGACATATAATTCCTTCAAGGTGGGGAGCCAGTCGAAGGCGTCGGTGATATATTCTCAGGTGCTGATGCTCCTGTTCTCCAACGGCGTCACCTATGCGCAGATCGCGCTGCTGCAGAGATCTGTGCCTACCCCTTTGCCATTGTTGGCCGCGGTGGGGATACAGATCGTGTGCGCGGTGATATGGACCTTTGCAGCAGATGCGCTCCACGGGAGACTGTTCCCCGCAAGGCGCATGGTGATGATATACGGCAGCCGTCAGGCGGTGTCGGTCGTGAAGAAGATGGCGCGGCATGACAAGCGGTTTTTGGTGTGCAAGGCGGTGAACGCCGATGAGGGCACGGAGGAGATATCCTCAGCCATAGACGAGTACGACGCGGCTATCATATGCGATATCCCCGGTCAGCTGAAGAACGATATCATCAAGGCGTGCTACGACCGCCATAAGAGGGTATACATCGTACCCAAGATCACCGATATCATCATACGCGGCGGAGAGGAGATCCATCTGATGGATACGCCCCTCGTGGTGTGCAAGAACGACGACCTGCCGCTGGAGGGCCAGTTTTTCAAAAGGATATGCGACCTGATCCTGGCGACGATCGCGCTGGTGATAGCGTCGCCCTTCATGCTTATCACGGCTATATGCATCAAGGCCTACGACAGGGGCCCCGTGTTCTATGCACAAGAGCGGTATACCAAGGACGCCCGCGTGTTCAAGCTGTATAAGTTCCGCAGTATGATCGTGGATGCGGAGAAGGCCGGAGCGATCCTTGCGTCGGAGAACGACCCGCGCATAACACCTGTGGGCAAAGTGATCCGTCAGCTCAGGATAGACGAGCTGCCCCAGCTGATAAACATCATCAAGGGAGATATGTCCATAGTAGGCCCCCGTCCCGAGCGTCCCGAGCTGGCCGCGAAGAACGAGGAGCTCATGCCCGAGTTCTCCTACCGCCTGCGCGTCAAGGCGGGGCTCACAGGGTATGCACAGGTCATGGGCAAGTACAACACCACGCCCTACGATAAGCTGCGCCTGGATCTGATGTACATCGAGAACTGGTCGCTGCTGCTGGACTTCAAGCTGATGCTGATGACCGTGAAGATACTCTTCCTGCCTGAGAGCACCGAGGGCGTGAAGGAAGAGGAGTGATACATCATGACACACCCGCAAAAAAATTTCTTGAAAAGGTATTGATTTTTTGGAGCGGGTGTGGTATAATGTATATATCAATTTGGATCTGATCCGATATATAGGTGTGCGGGCCCTGTGCAACAAAACACCGTGAACCATGTCAGGCGGGGAACCGAGCAGCATTAAGCGGTACGTTTCGTGTGCCGCAGCAAGCCTGCACACCTATGTACCGGATCGTTTTTTGACTGTGAGAGGTGATAGCGGTGTATCAGGCATTGTACAGGAAATACCGTCCAGCCACCTTCACCGATGTCATATCCCAGCCCCATATCACCAATACCCTGCGCAACCAGATCGTCACGGGCAAGACCGCTCATGCATATCTGTTCACGGGATCGAGGGGCACGGGCAAGACCACCTGCGCACGTATCTTCGCCAAGGCTCTCTGCTGTGAGTCTGCGGTGAACGGGGATCCGTGCAACGAGTGCGAGATATGCAGGGCTGCCGATGAGTTCGCCCTCTCCGACATCATCGAGATAGATGCCGCCTCCAACGGCAGTGTGGATGATGCGAGAGAGCTGCGTGAGGCGGCTCTTTACACGCCCGAGCGATGCAAGTACAAGATATATATCATCGATGAGGTGCATATGCTGTCCAAGGACGCATTCAATGCACTTCTCAAGATAATCGAGGAGCCCCCCGAGCACGTCAAGTTCATCATGGCGACCACGGAGCTCCACAAGGTACTGCCCACCATACTCTCCCGCTGCCAGCGGTTCGACTTCATGCGCATCCGCACGGAGGACATAGCCGCAAGGATCATGAGCGTATGCGAGGCGGAGGGCATCAAGATCGCCGAGGAGCCTGCCGAGCTCATCGCAAAGACCGCTGACGGCGGTATGCGCGACGCGCTGAGCATACTCGACCGCTGCATCGCCTTCTCCGAGGACATCACCATAGACACGGTGTCCGAGGCTACGGGCATAGCGGGGCGGGGGCATCTGTTCTCCCTCGTGGCTGCGGTGGCAGATAAGGATATACCCAAAGGACTGGATATAATAAACGATCTGTACAGTCATTCCAAGGACATGCAGAGGCTCTGCGAGGAGCTGATACTGCAGTTTCGGAACGTGCTCATAGCGGCTGCGGCTCCCGACAGGATGGGCATAGTCATTTGCCTGCCCAGCGAGCTGGAGATACTGCGTGAGACGGCGGCCAAGATGTCTCCCGACAGGATCATGGCGGTGATAGACGCGCTGGGCGAATGTACGGGCAAGATGCGCGGCAGCGTATCAAAGCGCATAGATATGGAGATGTGCATAATACGTCTCTGCTCGGATATACCCTCCGCATCCGCTCAGACATCACAGGCGATGCCCGATATGAGCGGTGTGCTGAGCAAGGTGGATGCGCGTATCGACGCACTGGAGAGACGTCTCAGTCAGGGGGCGGCCGCGGTTCCTCCCAAGAGGATCACTCCCAAGGACCGCTTCGAGGTGGCTCCCAGAGGACTGCAGCTGATACAGGAATGGCAGCAGATCACGGAAGGGCTCCGTGCGGTGATGCCGGGCATCGGCGTACAGCTGGACGGCAGCACGGGATACATCCAGGGCGAGTACCTCATCATCAATACGCCCAACTTCAAGATGCTCTCGGGGCTCCTCCCCGACGGGTCGGACGAAGAGCTGAAGCTG
>JAFYEQ010000189.1 GCA_017544185.1 Oscillospiraceae bacterium | reverse complement strand
GCAGTCGGCGCTGACGCTGTATCGCATGACGGGGACCATACCGTAGGATCTGTCGTCCTCCTCGGCTCCCAGACCGTCCCCGGGGCGTATACCATCGCATACGAAGGCGGCGCACTGTCCTGCATATACACAGTCTGCCTGCTCCGCCCTGCCGCCTGAGAAGATCCTTATCTCGTTGATCTTGTGGCCGTCCACCACGTCCTTGACGGCCAGTTTCCCGCCCGTGACCTTGATATGTACCAGCACGTTCTTCCCGTCGGAGGTCAGCTTGAAGGCTCTGGCGCCGAACACATCGGTATAGCTCTTCACGGGGGCGAACCTGTCTATGATGTGGATTAGTTCCTCTATCCCACGGGACTTCAGGGCGCTGCCCCACATGACCGGGTAGACCCGTCTGTCCGCTATGGCATCGCGTATCATATCATCGGTGAGCCCGCCCTCCGACCACGCCTCAAAGAGCCTGTCATCGGCAAGGGCTGCGCTCTCCCGCACATCCCCCGAGAAGTCGGCGGCTCTGTCGTCGGTGAGCTGTCTCAGCTGTGCATATACTCTCTCCCTGTCTATGCCCACAAGGTCTGTCTTATTGACGAAGAACAGCACGGGGACATGGCTCTGCTCCAGCAGCCGCCACAGCGTCTTGGTATGGCTCTGTATACCGTCGGAGGCGCTGATCAGCAGTATACACATATCCATGACGCGTATGCACTGCTCCGCACGGGCTGCGAAGTCCGCATGTCCCGGCGTGTCCAGCAGCGTGATATACTTATGCTCTGTCCTCATCACCGCCTGGTGCGAGAACACGGTTATCCCCCTTGACCGCTCTATATCCGAATCGTCAAGGTAGGCGCTGCCCTCGTCCACACGCCCCTTTTTGCGTATGGCTCCGCCCGCAAAGAGCAGCTCCTCCGCCAGCGTGGTCTTGCCCGCATCCACATGAGCGGCGAGCCCTATCACGATATTATCCATATTATCACCGTATCCCGGGATGCTGTACGCATCATCCTTTATCTGTCTCTGGATATCATACCAAAATATGGGCCAAAAATCAATACTTCCACATGACCGCAGTCCCATATTCGTCGATATATCAAGATCGGAGCAAAAAAATTTATGCACCTTTTACAGATATAGAGTTTTCCGCGTATAACTTTCAAAAACCGATCCTTTACATACCGAAATATGCCGATAACGGGCGTATAGCTTCGGCGGGCGATGCAAAAGGGGGTTGTACTGATGCGACTCGTATGGTATAATGTAAAGGGACGAGGGATGCGACTACTGACGGAGTCGCCAGAGACAAGGGACAAGGGATGCGACTACTGACGCAGTCGCCAGAGACAAGAAACGAGCCCGCTGCCGCATGCCCCGCATCTATCCATGATCCGGATCAAGATATGGAGGTGATCTTATGGAGATACTGACTGTATACGTCACGATAGACGGAGGCTTTACCGTCACGGGAAAGGATACCGTAACGCTGGTGCCCTTCCACGGGTACGCCAAGTCCCACCTGTTCGAGGGGAGCATACTCCCCGGGGCTGTGGACACACAGCGCTCCCATGAGGGGAGCTTCTCCCTCTCTGCGCGGTATATCCTCGAAGGCACGGACAAGGACGGTGAGCCCTGCAGGATATTCATACAAAATGAAACAGGCCACGACGGAAGGATATGTCCTTCCATCGTGACCGACAGCAAGGCGCTGGCATACCTGCAGTACGCCTCGCTCTATTCGGAGATATCGCCCTCCGATGACGGCGTCATAGTAAGGATATACGAGGGATGAGGTAGCGCGGGCTCCCCATCCCCTGTCGTTGTCTCTTACAGATCCTCGCCGTGAGACGCGATGACGGACTTGTACCAGTGGCCCGAGTCCTTGATGATGCGCTCCTGTGTAGCGTAGTCCACGTAGATCATACCGAAACGCTGGAGATAACCGAATGCCCACTCGTAGTTGTCCATGAGCGACCACTGGAAATAGCCGTCTATCTCCGTGCCGTCCTCGGCTGCCCTCTTGAGCTCGCGGAGATATCGTGTGAGATAGTCGATACGGTTCGGGTCGTGTACCTTGCCGTCCAGCGACACCTCGTCGTGGCAGCTCATGCCGTTCTCGGTGATGATGATGGGCAGACCGTATCTCTCATGGTAGAACTTGGGTCCCCAGTAGAGCGCAGCGGGAGTCACGGGCCAGCCCATAAGGGTACGTGCGTGTCCCTGCGCGTTGCCCTCGCCGCCCTTGGCAGCGCTTATATACTTGCCGTTGTAGATGTTGAGCCCGATGAAGTCGATGGGCTGGCTTATCAGAGCCATATCCTCATCGGTGATCGTGGGCACTCCCCTCTCCTTGCAGCTCGTCACCCATTCGGGATACTTGCCCTTGACCATGGGATCTGCCCAGTAAGCGTCGGAGAATGCGAATGCGGGATGGTCGCTGACGAAGTAGCTCTCCCGTGCAGCGTCGATATCCTCTGCGCTGTCGGATACGGGTATAGACGGACAGGATGCAGCGGCGAAGCCTATCTTGCACTCCTTGCCCTTTCGCAGTTCCTTTACAGCCATACCATGGGCCTTGAGCACGTTGTGCCCTATACGGAGCAGCTCGGGCTTTGCCAGCTTATAGCCGGGCGCGTGGCTCCCCTCGAAGCAGCCGCAGCCCACGAATACCTGGGGCTCGTTGAAGGTCATGAAATGAGTGACGCGGTCGCCGAAGCGCTCCTTGATGATGCGGGCATACTCCGCGAACCACAGGGGCGACTCGTCGTTGAGCCATCCGCCCTTGAGGTGGAGCGCGTAGGGAAGATCCCAGTGATAGAGGGTCATATACGGCTCGATGCCGTACTTCAGGAGCTCATCTATCAGATCGTTATAGAAGGCTATGCCCTTCTCATTGGGCGCACCTGTGCCGTCGGGCTGTATCCTGCTCCATGATACGGAGAAGCGGTAAGCCTTGAGCCCCAGATCTGCCATAATGGCTATATCGTCCTTATACCTATGATAATGGTCGCAGGCTATGTCACCGCTGCTGTCGTCGGCTATCTTTCCCTCGGTATGGCTGAACACGTCCCATATATCAAGTCCCTTGCCGTCCTCATCGTATGCGCCTTCGATCTGATATGAAGCAGTGGCTGCGCCCCATGCAAAGTCTGTCTTGAAACCCCTAGATACCTCCATGTTCGGTAGGGCTGCTGCTCGCCCTTGTTTTGTCGATAACTACATCATAGCATATTTTCTGCTTTTTTACAATAACGATCGGCATGGCTCGGTCAAATTTGTTTATAGTATACAGATCTGGAGCGTGTTTTTCGTTGAATAGGACAAATACTATCCCGTTTCTGATCGTTTTGCAATAAAGAGACGAGGGACAAGGGGCAAGGGACAAGGGAAGAATGACCT
>JAFYEQ010000188.1 GCA_017544185.1 Oscillospiraceae bacterium | reverse complement strand
GTCGGGCTCGGGCAAATCCACTTTGCTCTACGCGCTCTCGGGTATGGACAAGCCCACTCTCGGGAAGATATATTTCGGAGATACACAGATACAGGGCTATACCAACGACCAGCTGGCATCCTTCAGAAGATCCAACTGCGGCTTCGTTTTCCAGAGCATATACCTGCTGGAGAACCAGACCGTCTTAGACAATGTACTGACGGGCGCGTTCGTAGTCCAGAAGAACTCACCGGAGCTGATCTCAAAGGTGAAGGGGCTCCTCTCCAAGGTGGGTATGGAAGGCGAGATGCTGAACAAATACCCGAGCCAGCTTTCGGGTGGAGAAGCGCAGCGCGTGGGCATAGTCCGCGCCATAGTCAACGATCCGAAGATACTCTTTGCGGATGAGCCCACAGGCTCCCTGAACTCTGCAGCGGGCAAGGATGTGCTGGATATATTCACACAGATCCACGAGAACGGACAGAGCATCGTCATGGTGACTCATGATATCAAGACCGCGATGCGGGGCACTCGTGTGATATACCTTCGTGACGGCAGTGTGGTAGGTGAGCACAGGATGGAAAGATACGGCACGGACGATCTTAAGGAGCGCCGTGCGAAGCTGACCGACTTCCTTGATGAAATGGGCTGGTGACCACCGGTGAGGGGTAGATGAGATGAAGATACTAAGATCAACTATATTCAACTTGAAGAGGAACAAGCGCGAGGCGGCGGCTATAGCATTCCTGACGATGGTGAGCACTTTCCTGCTGGGTATGTTCCTGTCGTCGGTCATCACTGTTGAAAAGAACTTTGACAGATGCTTTGCGGAGACAGGCTCTGTGAATAATGCTCTTTCCATAGATGCAGGCAAGTACCGCGATGTGTACCGTGAGATACTGGAGAACGACTACGGCATCACCGATATAAGGCGGGGCAGGAGCCTTTATCAGATATCTGCGATGGTGGACAGAGGGGACAGACGAGAGGCATATAATCTGAGGTTCGTTACGAAGGATACGGAGCTGATGTTCGAGGACTTCGTAAGATACAGAGCTCTCCCCGACGAGGAGATAGAGAAGCTCGCTCATCCCATATGGCTCCCGGAGATGTTCGATATAAGCTCAGGCTTCGAGCTCGGCGATATATTCGATGTCGTTGCGGGCGGAAGGCATTATCCCTTTGAGGTAGCGGGCTTCTACAAGTGCGGGCTCTATGCCGACACGGGAAATGGTATAAAATGCGTCATATCCGATCGTGACTATATGCTGCTGTCCGCGGTATATAAGGGATATGAGCTGCTCATATTCGACTATGACGGAGAGTTCGACTATCGGGGATACTATGAAAAGTGCTACGAGATGACCTCCGAGAACAGCTACGAGGCTATCGAGGAACAGACCGTACATCATGTCAAAAAGAATCAGACCACGTTCCTGAACATAATGCTGTATATCAGCCTTTCCGTAGCTGCAGTCACCATAGCCGCTTCCATGTTCCTTATCGGTCACAAGATAACGAAGGATATCGAGGATCAGATGCAGCAGATAGGCGTACTGGAGGCGTTGGGCTACAGATCGGCCGAGATATCCCTGTCCTATGTGTGCGAGTATGTGCTTTCCGCAGGGGTAGGAGCGATAGCGGGCGCAGTGGCAGCAGTACTGGCCACGCCTGCGTTCAACAGTATGTTCACAGGTGTCACGAACCGTGTGTTCGACAGCTCGCCCGACATCCTTCGTATCATCGCCGCCGCTCTCATAGTGGTGCTGTTGTCGGTGTCCTTCGCTCTTATCAAGGCGAGAGCCATAAACAGGATCCCTCCCGTAACTGCATTCCGCAAGGGTATAAAGACACATCATTTCGGCAAAAACGTTTTCCCCCTGGAGAAGCTGAAAAAGAGCATCGATCTGCGGCTCGCTATGAAGGGCATATTCACAGATCTCGGCTCGAACATCGGCGCTGCGATATGTATAGCCCTTGCGGGAACGGGCATAATGTTCTGCATCTTCACCTATGATTTCTTCAGTGACGATTATATGGCGATAGTAAAGGTCTCGGGCATGGAATTCAATGACGAGAGGATATCCCTGATGAACGGTGTGGATCCTGTCGGCTTCCGGGAGGAGCTTCTGGAGCTGCCGGAGGTGCGCAAGGTCAATATGACCTACGATAGCGAGAACTGGTCCAAGGTCAAGGGTTCCGAGGAGAAAGGTACGATCATAGTCTATGAGGACTATAACGAAACGGAGAACATAAAGGTCAAAGAGGGCAGATACCCTGTATATGACAATGAGATCATGATCTCACTGGCAAGGGCTGTGCTGGAAGACCGCAAGGTGGGCGACAGTCTTGTGATGATAGGCGACAGCGGAGAAAAGAGCTATATCATAACGGGTATAGTCCCCGGGACCTCAAATTCCTGTATGAACCTTTACCTCACCATCGACGGCTATATCAGGCTGTCCCCCAACTCCCGCCCCAACAGGTTGGATGTATATCTGCATGAGGGTACGGACAGACGTGCCTTTGAGAAAAAGATGACCGACCTTTACGGTGCGAACGTAAAGGATACCGCATACAGCGGCGAGGGCACAGGCACTTTCGAGGAGCGCATAAGAGCTGCTGCCGATGATAAGATGGCGACGCTCATATCGCAGTACGGCGTCACCGATGTGGATTATGCCATAAAGATCGGCGACATGATGATCAAGGGCAACAGCAGCAAATTCGTCATCAGGGAAATGATAAGCACCATAGAAGAAGGAAAAACGGAGATCGGTCCCATAGCAGAAGTGACCAGCCTTTTCTGCGTGATCTGCGTGATATTCGTGGGCGTGGTCGTAGCGGTGATACTTGGCATCATCTCCGTTACCACGGTGAAGAGACAGCGTAAGGAGCTGGGCATAATGAAGAGCATGGGCTATTCATCGAGAGATCTTATGATACAGATAGCTCTGCGCATACTTCCTACAGCGATCATCTCGTCGGTGATATCCGCAGTATGTGCGGTATATGTACAGCGTGCTTTCTGGATAGCGGTCTTCGGCGTCATCATACCCGAAAAGCTGCCTCTGATGATAGCGACAGGTATAGGGATAGTGCTGTTCTGTCTGATAGTATCATACATCAGCGCAGGGAAGATAAGGAAGATAAGCGTTACCGAGCTCATGACCGAATGACAGGAGGCTACCTCCCGTCAAGTATAGGAGAACGATATGGATAAAAGGATGATAGCGGCTGTTCTGGGGATATGCGCTCTGGCAGCAGTCATGGTGCCTGTCACGGCGGAGGACGTACAGGGACCTGCGGCTGTGCAGACCACTGCAAATGACCGTGTATACTGCGTGGCCTCCGTCAGCAAGGTATATGTTACGGCGGCGGTGATGCAGCTGGCGGAGCAGGGCAAGGTGGATCTGGACGCTCCGGTGACGGAGTATGTACCGAATTTCAGGCTGGACGATGAGCGCTACAAGGACATCACCGTCCGTATGCTGATGGATCACACCTCGGGCATGGAAGGGTCCCATGAAAGAGACTGGATGCTCTACGCAGACGGCACGGAGCCCGACTATGACGAATGGCTGGATGAGCTGTCCCACAGGCGTCTGAAGGCAGATCCCGGCGCCTTCGCAGCCTATTGCAACGATGGGTTCACGCTGTTGAACATCATCGTCAGCAATGTTTCCGGTATGTCCTACACGGACTATCTGAAGGAGAACATCTCCGACAAGATAGGCGCGGAGCATACAGGCACCTTCGTGGATATGTATGATGACAAGGATCTGGTGGGGGTATACAAGCTGGGCAATGCCCCCCATGAGTTCCTGTACTGTCTGTCTCCCGGCAGCGGCGGAGTATGTGCCACGGCTGAGGACACGGCGGAGTTCGGCAGCACCTTCTTCAAGGGCGACAACAGGCTCCTTTCGGAGGAGGTCAAGGATGAGATGGCGACGCGCTGGGACAGGGGAGCCAATGATCATACCGACGGCAACGGCCTGGGCTGGGACTACGTGGAGAGCTTGTACTATGAAAGATCGGGCATCAAGGTGATGGGCAAGGGCGGCGACATAGATTCTACCCACGCTCATCTGATGGTAGCCCCCGACGAAGAGGTGAGCGTCGCGGTGCTCACGTCGGGCGGCAGCTCCACCTATGACAGGATGATGTGCGAGGCGCTCCTTGACGTGGTGCTGGAGGAGCGGGGCAAGACCGTGGACAAGACCGCTCCCGAGATCACCATCGCCGATAGCTTGCCCGAGGGGATCGAGAGCTACGCGGGGGTATACAGCAATTTCAGCCAGCTCGGCGGCATAGGCACGATAAAGCTGTATTTCGATGATAGACACCTGTACACCTCTATCCTTGGTACGGGCAACAGCACGCCGATCATATATTCTCCCACGTCTGACGGCGGATTTGTCCGTGTGGATGAGAATGGCAACATCACCGCCTCGCAGGAGGTCATGTACTTTGAGGAACGTGACGGCAAGGTATACATAAAGGAGGACAGTATCTCCGCCGCTCCCGGGCTGGGCGAAGAGGTCATCAAGATGTACGCCGCCGAGCGGATCGAAGAGAACATCATATCCGATGCCGAGAG
>JAFYEQ010000187.1 GCA_017544185.1 Oscillospiraceae bacterium | reverse complement strand
CTCAAGATAGATATGAAGTTCCTGTCTGCCTCGGGCGACGTGGACAGGGCGAAAAAGATAGTCAAGACCATCATCGACCTTTCGGAGGAGCTGGAGATGATCTCCCTCACCGAGGGCGTGGAGACCGAGTCGCAGTACTCCCAGCTCTCCAAGATGGGATGCAGGCTGTTCCAGGGCTACTACTTCGCCAAGCCCATGCCCGTGGACGAATTCGAGGGCTTCGCCTTCGAGGACGGCCACACCGGATAAAAAGCATCCGCACGCATTGTGCGGATGCTTTTCATATATCAGTATCACCGTAGATCAGCCTTATCTGTTCCTCGCTGATCCCAAGGCTGCGCATACGCGCTATGGTATCGCGCTTTCCCTTTTCCGGTCCTTGTGCGATGCCTTTTTGTAGTCTTTGTTCCATCCCCTCGGCTATCCCTTCGCGGCGGGCATGACCTAAGGCGGAGGCTTCGTCGTGGAGGCGCTTCTCACGGTAATGCCTCCTGACTGATCTTTTCATCTCCGCTCAGCTGGCGCAGCTTGACTATCGTCTTCTGTACTTCCGGTATGCGTGTAGTCTCCCGGAGTGCCATAAGATCACCTATCCCGAAGTCAGGAGCTAGGAGTCAGAGCCGTCAGCAGTGATCATCCGTCACCACACCTGATACCATCTCATGTCCAGACGCTTCTCGTATTCCTCCACGGGGAGCGGCCTGTCATAGAGGAAGCCCTGTGCGATATTACAGCCGTTCTGTCGGAGCACGTCCAGATGCTGTACTGTCTCGACGCCCTCAGCCACACATTCCAGCCCCATCTCCTTGGACATGCCTATCACATGGCGGAGCATGATGCTGTCGGACTCCTTTATGCTGTCCTTGTCCAGCGGGAGGAAGCTGCGGTCGATCTTCAGCACGTTCCACGGTATGTCCTTGATAAGGTTCAGCGAGGAGTAGCCTACGCCGAAATCGTCTATGGATACACGGATGCCTGCGCTGCGCAGATCGCCTACGATCTGTTTGAGGCTGCTGAGACCTACGTTCATGGCAGTCTCTGTGAGCTCGAGCTCGATGAAGTCGTGCAGCAGGCCGTATCTGTCGATGATGGCCGATACCTTCTGTACGAACTTCTCATCGCTCATATGCCGTCTTGACATATTCACCGAGACCCTCACGGGGCGCTTGCCGCTCATGATCCATCGGCTAAGGTCTGCACATACCATCTCCAGCATATGCATATCCAGCCTGCATATATCATTAGTCTGCTCTATGACGGGTATGAAATGCATGGGTGGTATGATATCGCCGTCATGGTACCAGCGGCACAGAGCCTCCGCACCGCACAGCTCACCTGTGGTGATATTGACCTTGGGCTGATACCAGACCCTGAACTCCCTGTTCTCCAGAGCATCGGGGAACAGCTCGGAGATGCGGTCGGAGTTCTCCTTCCTGCGCTCTATGTCCTCACTGTAGTATACCACCGGCTTCTCATCGTTCTTCGCTTCGCGGTAGGAAGCAACGATCTTGTTCATTATTTCGCCCGAGTCGGTGATCTTCAGACCTTCGGGAGCGATGTATGCTCCCACGCATGAGCGGACGGTCATGGAGCCGCCGCCTCCGCAGGTATAGAGCACCTTTGCCTTGCGAAGATATGATAGCACGGCCTCGAGCCGTTCCTTGTCGAAAATGGCTATGAAGTTGTCGCCGCCCAGACGGCAGTGAGCGCATCCCTCGCCCATGAGACCGTGTACGGTCTCGTAGTGTATGTGCATTATCTCATCGCCTGCGGTCCTGCCCGCCTGCTGGTTCACGATGGTGTAGTGGCGCAGATTGTAGTATATGGCAGCCTTGCCGCCGAGCTCGTCCCGTGCGTTCATCTTCATGAGGGCGCCGGCAAAGCTGCGGAAGTTCGGGAATCCCATCTCATCGGTATAGGCGAGCATGGCAACGATGTCACGCAGACGGTTGCGGCTGACAAAGCTCAGCACCGTGCGCATGACCAGGTCTACCTTCTCGCTCTCGTACTCATCGAGGGGCTCTTCCTCCTCGGGCATATACAGCGTCAGGGTCACGATGGACATGACGCTCGTGACCACGCGCATATGCCTCACCTCTTTGGAGGGCACGCCCGTGTCATAACAGGACAGGGTCTCACCGAGGCCCATCTTCTCCTCCTTGGGTTCGCTGTATGCGCGTGTGACCGCCCTTGAAAGGCGGAACATGGCGCACAGGGAGGATATGAGCCGTTCTATCTCTGCCACATCGGGCGGACGGGTCGTGACCGTCATTTCCGATACCAGCTGTTGGAACTGTTCGTTGAAAGCTGCGTCTCTAGTCATACAGATCACTCTCACATTCGGGTGGTCAAACACATATTACGTCGTAACACTACGTCGCAGGGCAAATACGTCCACGACTATTATATCGCATTTTGCAATAATAATCAAGACATATTTTGAAAAAATTTATGAAAATTTCACGGATCACTGTCCTTTGCATCTTGGTGTACGGCGCACGACATGGGACAGCTGCCGCAGTCGCCGCCGCAGCCGATATGCCTGCCGCTGCGGATACGCTTTATCATGCTGTACACCGCAAGTATGACGAGAAGTATGATCACTGCAACAAGTATCATGTCCATAGATCTATATCCCCATGACTAACAGCCCGATCATCCTGACGAGAAATGCCGCTATCCATGCCACAGTGCACTGGAAGACCACCATCTTCACGGCGGAGAGGGTGCCCGCCTCGCGTCTGACGGCTGCCACCGCTGCTATACACGGCGTGTAGAGCAGGCAGTATACTAAGAATACGAATGCGGTGAGACCGTCTAAGCCTGCGCGGAGCCCATCTGTGCCCCCGAAGAGCACGGTGAGCATGGATACCACGCTCTCCTTGGCAAGGAAGCCCGATATGAGCGACGTGACCATCCTCCAGTCCCCGAAGCCCAGGGGAGCGAACAGGGGAGCTATGGTGCCCGCGATCATGGCCAGCATACTGTCTCCGGGATCTGCGGCAGGCACGAAGGTGGGCTCGAAGCTCTGGAGCGCCCATACCACGATGGTGCCCACGAATATGACCGTGAAAGCCCTCTGCAGGAGGTCCTTGGCCTTGTCCCACATGAGGAGCAGCACGTTCTTGGCACCGGGGAGCCTGTAGTTGGGCAGCTCCATGACGAAGGGGACGGCCTCCCCTTTGAATACCGTGTTCTTGCCGATCAGGGCGGTGAGTATGGCCGTGACTATGCCTATGGCGTAGAGCCCTACCATCACGAGAGCAGCGTATCTCGGGAAGAAAGCAGCTGCGAAGAAGGCGTATATAGGCATCTTAGCGCTGCAGCTCATGAAGGGTATCAGCAGCTGAGTCATCTTCCTGTCCCTGTCCGAAGGGAGGGTGCGGGTGGCCATGACCGCGGGGACACTGCATCCGAAGCCGATGAGCATGGGGACTATGCTTCGTCCTGAGAGACCAAGACGGCGCAAGAGCTTATCCATCACGAAGGCCACTCTTGCCATGTATCCGCTGTCCTCCAGCATGGACAGGAAGAAGTACAGCACCACTATGATGGGCATGAAGCTCAGCACCGAGCCTACCCCGGTGAATACCGCGTCTATGATCAGCGAGTGTATGGGCGCGGATATGCTGTTCTCCGTGAGCCATATGTCTACTTTGTCGGTGAGAAGGCCAATGAAGTCCTCCAGCAGCCCCTGGAAGAATGCACCTATGACGTTGAAGGTCAGGAAGAAGACCAGTCCCATGATCGCGATGAACGCGGGTATGGCGGTCCACTTGCCCGTGAATATCCTGTCGAGCCGTCTGCTGCGGGCGTGCTCCTTGCTCTCATGGGGTTTTGATACCGCCTGTGAGCATACGCGGTGTATGAACGCGAAGCGCATATCCGCTATGGCAGCGGCTCTGTCCAGACCACGCTCATTCTCCATCTGTAGTATGATGTTCTCCAGCGCGGCGATATCGTTATCGTGCAGGTCGAGAGCATTGATGACCAGCGCGTCGTCCTCTATCAGCTTGCTGGCAGCGAACCTGAGAGGTATGTCCGCCTTCTCCGCATGGTCCTCTATGAGGGACATGACAGAGTGCATCGCGCGGTGTACCGCTCCGCCGTAGTCGTCCTTCTCGCAGTAGTCACGAAGACCGGGCTTCTCTGCGTAGCCCGCCACATGGAGAGCGTGGTCTATGAGCTCCTCTATGCCCTGTCCCTTAGCAGCGGATATGGGTACCACGGGCACCCGGAGCAGCTCCTCGAAGAGGTTTATGTCTACCGTGCCGCCGTTGGCAGACATCTCATCCATCATATTCAGGGCTATGACCATAGGCACGTCCAGCTCGAACAGCTGCATGGTCAGGTACATATTGCGCTCGATATTGGTGGCATCGACTATGTTTATTATGGCGGAGGGCTTCTCCTCCAGCACGAACTGGCGGGAGACTATCTCCTCGCCTGTGTATGGAGATAGGGAATATATACCGGGGAGATCCACTACCTCGGTATCGGGGTAGCCTCTGATCGCGCCGCTCTTCCTGTCCACCGTGACTCCGGGGAAGTTGCCTACGTGCTGATTGGAGCCCGTCAGCTGGTTGAAGAGCGTGGTCTTTCCGCTGTTCTGGTTGCCCACCAGAGCGAAGGTCAGCTTCCCCTTGACGACCTGCTCATAGCTGTGGGGCTTGTTGTGACGTTCGCCCACGGTCTCGCCGATGGCGGGATGGGGTATCTCCTTGCGGCCGTCCTTGGGGGCGGAGGCCACGGGACCCGGCGGGGGAGCAGGTACAGCGTCCCGCACGGATGTGATCTCGATATCATCGGCATCCGCCAAGCGTATGGTCAGCTCGTATCCGGATATCATCACCTGCATGGGGTCGCCCATGGGAGCATATTTTATAAGTGTAACGTCTGTACCCGGGATCAGTCCCATATCGAGGAAGTGCTGCCGCAGCGCACCGCTGCCGCCCACCTTCGTTATAGTGGCGGTCTTGCCTTTATCCAGCTCTTTGAGGGTCAATACCATCAGCCTTTCTTGCATAGCTATGAGAGCGGAGATCCGGGACATATAGTCCCATGTGACAGCTAACAGTCTCCGCTCTCTGTTCACTTATATTATACGACATTTGACCGAGAAAATCAAGTGCCCCGGATCATGTTCGTAAGATATGATAGAAATGCAACTTTAAAAGTTACATGCCTATGCGAAATAACGAAGACCGCCACAGACGAAAACGGGCGCAGCATGTGCGCCCGTCGGATATGATGCTATTTCAGGTCGGTTATCTTGTAGTCCTTGTCCTTGCTGTTCTTGTTGGTGAAGGTGGCATAGAGCTTGTCGTTGGTGATGTACAGCGATGTGATCATATCATCCGAACGATCGTTGGTATATACCGCCGTGACCGTTCCGGCAGCGGGGTCGTATCTGTATATACCATGCGCCTGATTGTAGTAGATCTGTTTCTTATACTGAGCTATATGACAATGCATCCCCTCGCGGGTCATCCACCTGTCGTAGTAGTAGCCGGGATAGTACTCCCGCCACTGGATCTCCCATTTCGGATCCACGCTGACCATCTTGGACAGCTTGTTCTTCGCCGTGTCGAACAGGTATATACCGTCCTTGCCCGTGTAGAGCAGCCCCTTTCCGTAGAAGGCGAAGGCGCTGTTGGCCTTGCTCCAGTCCATCTTGTCGTATATGTTGGACTGTGCCTTTATCTTGGGCTTGTACCCGGCGTGATCCGTGAGGGCCTTGTCGCTCTTGAGGAAATAGTCGTGGTATACGTACCCCTTCTTCTGCTCACCGTTGAGGAACATATCATCGTAGGTGCAGTCCACATGGTACCAGTTCTTGCCCAGCTTCACCAGATCCCACTGATGATCGTCGTTCTGCACCAGCTTCGACTCTATGCCGATCTCAGAGAGCATGATGGCATAGGTGCGTGCATAGCCCGTGCATATGCCCTTCTTGTCTACGAGCACCGACCAGGGCGTGGATGTGAGCCTCGCATCGCCGTCGTCCAGATAGTCGGTGTATACCACCAGTCTGTCGTGGAGATACGCGACCTTCTGTATGTTCGTCCAGTTCTTGTCCATGCCGCTGCATATCTCGGCCAGCTTCTTGTCGAACTTCTTCTCATAGCTCTTGAGGCTCGACTTCGTGGTGATATAGGATGGCTTTACCGTTACGTACAGCGTACCGTTCTTGGAATAGCCCGACGCCTTCAGGGCGGATATCACATAGAAGTACTTCTTTTCCGCCATCAGAGAATAATATGCGTCTGATATCTCATCGTAGAAGGTATCCACAGCTGCATCGGTGACCTTGCCCACCTTTTTGGTCACCTCTATCTCGGTGCTGAAGCTGTCGAGGCCGCTCCTCAGCTTCGTCTCAAGGTCGGACTGGGCAGCGTATGTACGCGTTCCCATGAAGGGTATTACTGCGATCATTATCAGGAGCGCAGTGATGATCGTTCTTTTCATATCACACCT
>JAFYEQ010000186.1 GCA_017544185.1 Oscillospiraceae bacterium | reverse complement strand
TAATAGTAGTCGTTGGAGCCTGCGGGCTTTTTATGGGTGACAGAGGCATACGCACTGAACTCATCGGTATACAGCTCGCCGTCGACAGTCTCGGGATCTGTGCCCGTGTTCCTGTAACTGATCACGCGCTTGAGTATATCCATATCCTCGTCGGATATGTCCCTGCCCTCGAAAGCAGTGTCATCACCTGCGCTGATCTGCTCTGCACGCGCTATCGCCTCATCTATAGACATCTGCGCGTCATCGGTCTGTACCTGTGCCTCGATGGTCGTATCCGTCTCTGCTGCGGGCTCCTCATCGGTGACCTTGTCCTCGGGGACATCGGTCTCCGCCGCAGGCTCTGCATCGTCAGCCTTGTCATCCGGGATATCTGCCTCGGCTGCGGGCTCTGCATCGGCGTCCTTGTCATCCGGGATATCTGCCTCGGCTGCGGGCTCTGCTTCGGTAGCCTCGGGTCCGGGTGCCTTGTCATCGGTATCTGTCTCAGCAGATCCTGCTTCGGCATCCTTAGCATCCGCAGTTTCGTCTGATGCGGTATCGCCCGTATCAGACGTATCGGTATCTGTCACCACATCGGCTGCAGCCGCCGTATCGGGCTCCTCGGCCTCAATAGCGTCCGCATAGACAGGTGCGGCAGCCGACAAACACATTACAGCGGCCAGCACAAGGGAAAGTGCTCTTCTATCCTTCATGGGATCACTCCTTATGTTATTGGCACGTCTATGTTAGGTATAGCGAGCATAGACGCACACGTATACATCATCTATTTTATCATAATGATACGCCATTGTCAATACTTCCAAAAAGGAAGTGCATTTTTTGGTAAAGACAGCAATAAATGGGGCTCACCTCAGCTTGGCCGAGACGAGCCCATGATAACATGTCACTTGTTGGTATATGTCATGACCTCGCTGGTAACGAGACCGTTGCGGATGGCTATCGCCTTTATGATGCGTCCCTTGGGCACGTTCACTATGCCCGACGTGCCCCATATGATCCTGCCGTTCTTCACCTTCAGCTGCTGTATGCCCTCTTCTATGGCGGGCACAGTACCGTTGAGGGTGTATACTATATAGCTGTCCTTGGTCTGGGTATACACCTTGAAGTTATTGGCGCTCTTAGCGCCCGACTGTACGATCAGCGGCTTATCGATCCGCACGTTCAGCACGCCCCACTTGGCGAGCACAGACCATTTCCCGCCCTTGTATGCCTTGAAGTACATAGCGGCATTGTTGCCTGTCATAGGACGATCTAAGAATATGGCGCCGCCTGCCTTGATGTGCTTGCATGATGTGGTGATCGCGGACGAGCCGAAGCTGTAGTATATCTCTGCGTCCTTGTCGGTGCTCAAAAATTGCACCGTGCGGCCGCCGAAGGCCGTCTTGATGGATACGGTGGGCTTGGCGACCAGATACTTATCGGGGATGGCCGACTTGTCGGTATAGGTGGTCCCACCGAATACGACCTTTGCGGTGGCGGTGTCGCCGCTCCTTGTTACGACTGCCTCGACGGTCTGCACATCAGAGCAGGTACCGCAGGTGAAGGCCGCGGATGCTGATGTCCTGTCAGCCGACCACGTCCACACGGGAGCGCCGTAGTTATGTCCCAGAGCGGGTATATCCTTGACATTCTTGGTCTGCTTGGAGAATACGGTGTTCGTGAACTTTGCCGTATACGTGGTAGTGCCGACAGCCGTACAGGTGGGCTTGGTCTTCACCTTGTGTGAGACCGTGCCCTCCTCCCTCTGCTCATCGCTGCAGGCAGAGCACTTCGTGTATGCGCTGCAGGAGCTGTAGTCTGATGCCCATGTATACTTGGGCTTGGCGTAGCTGTGCCCTGATGCGGGGATGACTACGGCCTCCGCCGTGGTCTCGGTATATACGCCGTTCTCCTTGGTATAGAGCTTATCGTCCTCGGTCTTGTAGTAGGCGATATTGCCTGCCTCGGTGCAGGTGGCGGGCACTGCCTCCACTGCCTCGGGAGCCTTCACCCGCACATAGACTGCGGTCTCATCGGCAGTGAAGGATGCGTTGGCACCATCACCGGATATAGGCACGAGGGTGCCTTCCTTTGCCCATCCGTCGTAGTCACCGTCGCCGAAGCTATTGGACAGCCCCATGCCCGAGCTGACCTTGAAGCCTGCAGGGAGCTTCACCTTTATGATCCCGTCGTTCGCGAACAGACCATACATATCCCTTATGGTGGTAGGGAAGCTCGACAGATCCAGGTATGATATACCGGTACAGTTGCCGAACATATTGTAGACCGACTCCAGAGAAGTGGTGTCAAAGCCCGATACGTCTATCTCTCTGAGCCCCGTGCAGCCATAGAACATATCGTCCATCTCCGTGACCTTGGAGGTATCGAAGCCGCTCAGATCCAGGGTCCCTAGGAACGAGCACTCATAGAACATGCTGTTCATGTTGGTAACGGCCTGTGTGTCAAGATATTGCGTGCTCAGATAGTCCAACGAGCTGCAGCCGCGGAACATGCTCCTCATGTCCGTCACCTTGGATGTGGACATCTTGCTCAGATCCACGCTCGTCAGCGACGAGCACCCGCCGAACATATCAGCCATATTCGTCACATTAGCGGTGCTGATGTCCTCAATATGAGGATATTTAAGGGATGAGCAGCCGCTGAACATGGCGCTCATGTCCGTAACATTGGATGTGTTGATATAATTGAACGACACTTCTTCGAGGGAGCTGCAGCCGCTGAACATGGATGCCATGCTCTGTGCCGCCGACATATCGCAACCGTTCTCAAATCCCACTCTCTCCAGCGAGCTGAAATTCCAGAACATATATGCCAGTGTGTTCCCCGCCTTTACGGAGCTGCTCACATATACGTTCTTGACGGCGGTCCTGTCGATCTGGTACTGCTCCTCCAGTATACTGCCGATGTCACAGTCATCATCGGGGAGCTGTCCCTGTAGGGTGAGCCATCCCGTTTCTGCATCCCATCCCGCAACTATGCCGGATGAATATGCTGTCGTACTGTCTGTCTCCAGCATCGTTTCCACGGTATCCGATACTGTGGCTATCTCTGCCGCCGGATCCTGCCCCACGGCAGTCTCGGTCGTCTCTGCCGACACTGCGGTACAGCAGAGCATGAGCGCCAATATCGCTGCCGATATCGCTGTCCTGTCCTTCTTCATACATGAGCCTCCTTATCAGACCGTATCGTCGAACTGTCTCATATATCTCAGATACTCATCGCACCATCCGGGCCATCCCTCGGGGAGCCATTCGCCGAACTTCACAAACACGTCGTCATCCGT
>JAFYEQ010000185.1 GCA_017544185.1 Oscillospiraceae bacterium | reverse complement strand
CTTCCGTATTCGCAGGCAAGGGCATAGAGCTGATGAAGTCGCCATATCTCGGCACTCACGGACATATAGCCATAGGCACGAACTTCATCGACCGCGCTGTATACCATCTGGAGATGCAGGGCGCTAAGTTCGACTATGATACCGCAAAGTACGACGCCAAGGGCAAGCTCAAGGCCATATACCTCACGGGCGAGTTCTCGGGCTTCGCGATACATCTGGTACAGAGATGACAGACGAGAGGTCATCAAGATCTTGTAGCACCTAACTTCCAACTCTATGAAAGGACTATACACATGGCTAAGGTAGTTACCTTCGGCGAGATCATGCTCAGGCTCTCCACGCCGAACAATGAAAGGTTCATACAGGCAGACGAGTTCGACATAAACTACGGCGGCGGCGAGGCCAACGTAGCAGTATCACTGGCAAACTACGGACACGACGCAGAGTTCGTCACGGCGGTCCCCGCCAACGAGATCGGTGAGTGTGCTGTGGCAGCGCTCCGCAAGTACGGCGTATACACCGGGAACATCGCCCGCACAGGTGAGAGACTGGGGATATATTTCCTGGAGAGCGGCTCTGCTATGCGCCCCTCCAAGGTAGTATACGACAGGGCTCATTCCTCCATAGCAACGGCGACCGAGGCCGACTTCGACTTCGACAAGATCTTCGAGGGCGCAGACTGGTTCCATTTCACAGGCATCACTCCCGCCATATCCGACAGCGCTGCAGCACTGGTGGAGAAGGCTCTCATATCCGCAAAGGCTCACGGCGTCACCGTGTCCTGCGACCTGAACTTCCGCAAGAAGCTGTGGACGGAGGCCAAGGCACAGAGCGTGATGAAGCCCCTCATGAAGTACGTTGACGTTATCATCGGCAACGAGGAGGACGCCGAGAAGGTACTGGGCATGAAGCCCGGTAACACCGATGTGGTCAGCGGCGATCTGGAGCTGGCAGGCTACAAGGACATATTCGTACAGATGGCTGAGCAGTTCGGCGCCAAGTACTGCATATCCTCCCTGAGAGTATCACATTCCGCCTCCGACAACGGCTGGTCGGCATGTATATACAGTGCCGAGACCAAGGAGTTCTACCACTCCAGAGAGTACCGCATCACTCCCATCGTCGACCGTGTAGGCGGCGGCGACTCCTTCGCAGGCGGACTGATATGCGGTATGCTCGACGGCAAGGACATGAAGGCAGCGCTGGAGTTCGCTGTGGCTGCCTCCGCACTGAAGCATACCATACCCGGCGACTTCAATATGGTCACCCGCAAGGAAGTTGACACCCTGGCACAGGGCGATGCTTCGGGACGCGTACAGAGATAAGGAGCGTAGACACGATGGAACTGAGGACAGCTGCGTCGCCCCGCGACGCCAAGAACTATGATACTTCACGGCTCCGCGAGGAGTTCCTGATACAGGATCTCTTCACCGCCGATACCGTAAAGACCGTATACAGCCATGTGGACCGTATGATCACAGGCGCTGCGGTGCCTGTATCCAAGGCTCTCGTACTCACCGCAGGCGAGGAGATACGCGCAGACTATTTCCTGCAGCGCCGTGAGATGGGCATAATAAATATCGGCGGCAAGGGCACCGTGACAGTAGACGGCACAGTATACGAGCTGGGCTACAAGGACGGCATGTACATCGGCATGGGAGCGAAGGATATAATTTTCGCCAGTGCTGACGCAGCTGCTCCCGCCAAGTTCTACTTCAACAGCACCCCCGCACACAAGACCTATCCTACGGTACTTATCACCCTCGACAGCATAAAGCCCGAGAACAAGGTGGAATGCGGCTGTCTGGAGGACTCCAACCATCGTGTGATCAATAAGTACATACTCCCCGGTCAGGTGGAGAGCTGTCAGCTGGTCATGGGCATGACCGCCTTGAAGCCCGGCAGCGTATGGAACACTATGCCGTGCCATACCCACGACAGACGCATGGAGGTATACCTTTACTTCGAGGTGCCCGAGGATGCGGT
>JAFYEQ010000184.1 GCA_017544185.1 Oscillospiraceae bacterium | reverse complement strand
GATGACTCCTTGAACCAGCCCTCATAGCCGGCTATCTTCTTTTCCTGATAAACGCTGGTAAAGTTCTGAGAATTAGCAGCCATATCATTCTCCGATCCGTCGTTGCCGACAGTAAAAACTCAAGTCTATATAACAAATTATATCATATCTCAACAAATTTGTCAAAACTTACGGCAGATATTCCCTGTAAAAATATTTGTTCATAATTTGTGCAATATGAACATAGCATAAAATGATACAAAAGCATGTATGTCTGTCAATACGCCACCTTGCGGCATATGATCGTGTCCATGCAGTGATGATGCGGTATACCGCCGCTCCTGTCCTCGAATATCACCTCGTCGATGCGTTCCACCTTCCAGTCGGGAAGATATGTGAACAGCTCTCCCGGACGCCACATCTTCTCTTCTATGTCCCAGTCTGGAGGGAGGGGCAGGAACGGCTTATCCACGAAGACATTGATGAATACTATGCCGTCGGGCGCGGTGATGCGCCCCAGCTTCCGAAAGAACTCTGCCTTGTTCTCCTCGAAGAGATACTGTACGGTACCCGTGGACCATACGATATCGAACATGTCCTTCGTCTCGAAGGTGTTGATGTCATCTACCCAGGCATCCACCGTCACGCCCCTGTCCGCTGCCAGCGCCAGGGTCTTGCGGATGCCGTTCTCGGTCAGGTCGAAGGCCGATACGGTATACCCCTTCTGCGCCATATACACAGCATCCTTGCCCTCGCCGCAGCCTATATCCAGCGCCCTTTTGCCCGGTGCGGGCGGACACAGCCCGATCAGCTCATCCAAAGACCTGCCGGGCTCCGTGCCCCAATAATAGCCCTCTTCCGCGTACCATCTCTCGTAGTTGGTCCGTATGCTCATATCCGTACCTTCCTGTAATAGTCCAGCGTGTCGTAGTGTCTGCCCGTGTGGTACTCGATATACCGCTCCGCAAGAGGAGAAAGGGTGTCCAGAGCGCGGTCGGACAGCTTGAAGGAGAACACGCTCCCCATGTCCGACAGGCATATATGCCGGAGCGCCTCCACCATCCCCGAGGTGACCAGCACCGCATAGGGACCTGCATAGCGGTGTCTCGTGTCCATATGCCGGGGACAGAGCAGTATCCCCTCGTCGATGAGGAAGTACATCTTTTGCTCCGTCTTATAGCACTCATCGCAGCCGATGAGCCGCGGCAGCATACCCAGATCCGCGCAGCTCCTCATCTCGAAGACCAGCTTCACGAACCTGTTGTCCGCCTCCTTCTCCGACAGCATGTACAGAGAATTGGCAAACAGACGATATATGTCCCCGGCGGTCTGCTCCCCCGTGACGGTATGGCGTATCACCTCGGAGAAGTAGGCAGCCAGGGACAGCTTCTCTATATCGAGCCTGATGCCGTAGAAGGTACGTATGGGCTCGCTCCCCGACATATAGTACCGCCCCTTGGACAGGGACAGGGACATATGGGAGCAGGCAAAGAGCT
This sequence comes from Oscillospiraceae bacterium, assembly GCA_017544185.1. GTDB lineage: Bacteria > Bacillota > Clostridia > Oscillospirales > Ruminococcaceae > Huintestinicola. Next base: position 2,598 of record JAFYEQ010000184.1, on the reverse strand, counting down.
GCGAAGCGGCGCCGTTGGCACTGTTCTGCTTCTTGGCGCCCCTCACCGTCACGTCTATGAGCCCCTTGTCGGGGGACAGCACCTTGAGGTAGAAGCCTGTGTCCCCTGCCTCCGTGCGGTCGATCACGATCCCGTCGGTATGTATCATCATATGTCGCTGAGCCCGAAGTTCTTTATGAGCCCTTCATTGTTGCGCCAATCCTCGCGCACCTTCACCCACAGCTTCAGATCTGTCTTGATCCCGAAGAAGCTCTCCAGCTCCTCGCGGGCAGCAGTCCCCGCCTTCTTCAGCACCGTGCCGTGCTTGCCGATGATGATGCCCTTGTGGGACTCACGCTCACAGTATATCACAGCGGAGATATGCATGATGTCCTCCCCTGTCTTGGTGGTGTCCTCGTGCAGCTCATCTATGATCACCGCGATGCCGTGGGGGATCTCCTCGTAGGTCAGCTTCATCAGCTTCTCGCGTATCATCTCGGACATGATGACCTTCTCGGGCTGATCGGTGAGCTTGTCGTCGGGGAAATAGTGTACCGACTCCTTCGCGAACTTCGCCGTCTCCTCCTTGATAAGGTCTACCCCGTCCCTCTCCTGCACGCTGGCGGGTATCACTGAGGCATACTCCCCCAGAGCCGCGTACTCAGCTATACGAAGGGCTACCTTGCTCTTGTCGTCCACCAGGTCACACTTGTTGAGCACCAGTATCACGGGGACCTGCTGCTCCATATATCCCCTGATCCAGTCCCGGTCTATGTCCGACATCTTATGCGTCACGTCAGCCATGTATATAGCGACGTCTATGTCCGTGACCGCCTGACGGACGGCCTTGTTCATATAATGCCCCAGGCGGTCATGAGCCTTGTGTATGCCCGGGGTGTCGATGAATACGTACTGCAGGTCGTCCTCCGTGAGTACGCCTGTGATCCTTGTGCGGGTGGTCTGGGGCTTGTCCGTGACCATGGCGATCTTCTCGCCCACAAGGGCATTGAGCAGTGATGATTTGCCCGCATTGGGCCTGCCTGTGATGGCAGCAAATACAGATCTTGACATATATGCTCCTGATGATAGTTTATGATAGTCTGGATGGATGGAAGACCCGGCTGTCACTTTATTATGCCGAAGCGCAGCTTCATGATGAGGATGCGGCGCAGATGCGCATCTATGATCTCATCGTTGATCACGCCGTCATTGTAGGCGTTGACCAGGTCGTTGTAGGCGGTGTTTATGTCAGTCACGCAGAGCAGGTCGTTGTCGGCAAGCACAGCCTCTACGTATACAGAGCCGCTGGATGCATAGTCTTTGATAGCATCCATGCCCAGATCGTCGGTGATGGCCACGCCGTCGAAGCCTGCACGCTCACGGAGCGCCTTGTGTATCTCGGGGGACAGGGACGCGGGATGGTCGGGGTCGATATCATCGTATATGGTATGTGCTACCATGACAGCGGGGATGCGTTCTTCGTCGGCTGCTATGCCCGCGGTGAACACAGTTAGGTCGTTGTACCATATCTCCTGAGCCTCGGTGGGGTCGTGAGCCACGCCCTTATGGGTGTCCACGTTCTCGCCGTAGCCGGGGAAGTGCTTGAGACAGGTAGCCAGTCCCTTGCCGTTGGCAGCGTGTACGATATGAGCCACGGCATCGGCGGTGTTCTCGCAGTCCTGACCGATGGTGCGGTCGTAGATGTAGCTGTTCTTGTCGGCGGACACATCGGCCACGGGCGCCAGATCCATATTGAGCCCGATGCCCAGCAGCAGATCCGCCTTCTCCTTCATGTCCACCTCCAGCAGCTCCGTACCGCCGCGGTCATAAAGCTCCTTGGGGGACGGGAAGGGCTCGTCCCTGAACTGCTTGAACTTGCTGACGCGGACTATATTGCCGCCCTCTTCATCTACAGCGTAGAAGGGCACTACAGCCGCATTGCGGGTGATGCTGCCAATGAGCTTCTTGAACTTGTCGGGATCGCTGTTCTTGAAGTCATCTGCATAGAAGGTGATGCCGCCCATATGGTAGGTCGCCATATCCGCAGCGGGATCTGCCGAGGCGCGTCCCAGCAGCAGCTGACCGATCTTCTCGTCGATCTTCATGCCGCGGGCTATCTCATCCACCCTCTCCTCGAGGAGCTGTTCGCGGGTCTTCTCCGTGGTGGTCACCGTGGTCTCCTCCACGGGAGGAGCGGTGGTCTCCACGTTGGTCACCGAAGTCACCGAGCCCAGAGCGGGAGCGTTCACGCCGATGTTGGCGTCGATATCCATAAATTCGTTCACACTTTCACCGCAGGCGGTGAGAGACAATGCCATGAGTACTGCCAATAGCTGTTTTTTCATATGAGCTCCTTTTTCATGAAGGGAACGATCATCCCCTGCAGGGGCGGACCTGTGTGTCCGCCCGGATCATCAAGTATACTGCTCCATGCTGCGAAGGTTCTCCACGATGGTGGAGGACAGGGTGCGGCGGGCGGATATCACGGATGCCACGGCCGCGATCACGAATGCAGCAGCTATGCCGATGCACAGATAGAGCAGAGGATGGGTGTAGCTGAAGCTGAAGGACAGATCGTCAAAGTCCAGATCGTGGAAGTGGGTCTTGAAGGGGATCTGT
>JAFYEQ010000183.1 GCA_017544185.1 Oscillospiraceae bacterium | reverse complement strand
CGACAAGGAGAGCACCGAGGATACATGGCGCGACGGCTTCTATCATACAGGTGAGACCGCATGGGCGGATGAGGACGGCTACTTCTGGTACGTCGGCAGAGTGGACGATGTGATCAAGTCCTCCGGCTACCGTATCGGGCCCTTCGAGATCGAGAGCGTCATCATGGAGCTGCCCTATGTTATGGAGTGCGCCGTTACGGGCGTGCCCGATGAGATCCGCGGTCAGGTCGTAAAGGCTACGATCGTGCTCACCAAGGACAAGCAGCCCTCCGAGGATCTGGTGCGTGAGATCAAGGAGTATGTAAAGAACAATACCGCGCCTTATAAGTATCCCAGAGTAGTCGAGTTCGTTGAAGAACTGCCCAAGACCGTGGGCAGCGGCAAGATCCGCCGTGCGGCTATCCGTGAGATGGACAAGGCAAAGTATCAGAAGTGATATCTTACAGAGCGATCATGAAATCATCATGGTCGCTCTATTCAAAAGGAGGTGTGGTCCCATGAAGGATCGTTATTACACCATGATATATACAGACACAGCGAAGTCGGGGATGTTCCGTATATCGTCATCTGCAGTGCTCCTCGCCCTTATGCTCACATCCTGTTCCAGTGCGGATAACGGCGTTGCATCCGTGACCGAAGGGACGACTGCGGCAACTACCACGTCATCAGTCACGACTGCTGAAGTGCCTGCTCCTGCTGATGTTGACCCGGATGTACCCGTCAAATGGGTAGACTTCCGCTCCGACGATATGTCATGGGACAGCACCATAGAGCATACATCTGATGCCTTCCCGGGGACTACCTTCCGTTGGTCCTCCGAAAAGGTGGAGGCTGTGACCGACGAAGGAACGACTGTGCTGTATGAGGGTATGCCTGTATGGAACGTATATCTATGCGACCTGACAGGTGACGGCAAGCCGGAGCTGTGCTCGACCGTGTCTTTTGGGTCCGGTATCGTGGACGAACATATCATCGTATACGACTATGCTGATATGGTCAAATACGAGCTGTGGGACAGAGGGAACCATGACTACTCTCTGGGTATAAAGGACGGCGTGCTGACCGCTGAGAAGCGTGTGTACAACACAAGCGAAGTGATCTTGTCGGGCAAACTGGAGCTGTGGGGCGGTAAGCTGACCTTCAGCGGCGACAGCGATGCGCCCGCCGCAGATGATCCTGCACAGATATCCTTGACCAGCACAGATCTGCACGACGGATACTGGGATGTGAGGATATCCCACGACAAGGGCGAGGATATATCTCCCCATCTCAGCTGGGACAGCGTGGAAGGCGCAGCCTGCTATGCGGTGTATATGATCGACCCGGACGGCGGTAACTGGGTACATATGAAGGCGGTCACCACCGAGGCGGGGCTGGAAGCGGGAGATATTCCCACCAAGAAGACAGGCACAGACGGCGAGGATATGGGCAGATACATCGGCCCCTATCCGCCAAACGGCGTACATACCTATAATGTATATGTGTTCGCGCTGAAGGATGTCGTGGGGTATAAAGAGCTCCTGGGCGGCAGCGTGGACTCGACGGGCAGGGTATCAGACGCCGACGGGCTTATGGAACTGCTCACGGACAAGGGGATGACTGTGCTCTCCCACGGAGAGCTGAGCGGTAAATACCCCGGAGAATGATGTACGGGAGGTGACGGACATGCAGATATGGCGGGCACATTACAGAGATGCTTTACATGATGAGGACATAGATATAATGAATACAGAGGGCAGCTACAGCACAGATCCTCTTTCCTTCACCATCGACGGCGTCACCTTCAAGGGCACGAGCCTTACCGATCTTCAGCCTGCCGACGATACGGATCTGGCTAAGGCATGTGAACGTTTCTGCATCTTGAAGGAGGGAGGCTTCACCATCGGGAAAGACGATGATCCTGTGCCCTACTGGTATACCCTGCAGAGATATGCGATGGTTGTGGATATACCGATCACGGTGGTGCGAAAGCGCGATAAGAGCGAGGCCCCGGCCATGCTCCATATCTCCTTCGAGTATAAGGAACACGACCCCGAAAGGATACAGGGGCTCTGCTACTGCGATGACGAAAGAGTATATCAGGATGATATATATGTATATGCCTTTGATCTTAGTGTAGACGGGAAAGTATACAGCGGCGAGACCATGACACTGTGCTTCGAGAGCGCCCTGATGGATATCAGCAGAAAGATATCCGCCGACTACTATCTGAAGTGCTGCTTTACCTGCCAGTATTCCGACTATTCTCCCTACGGCAACGACGACTTTGGCATCATGCAGTGCTTTCTCAGGCAGAAGGAGAACTATCTGAAGGTGAACAGCAAGATAGCATACTTCACATACCTGACCGATGACTGGGACTCTAAGCAGGAGACCCAGCTCTGCGATAAGTTTGAGCCGCGGATACGATGCGATGGCTACAGAGGGTATGTGGATGGGGCGTTTGATATGTGATATCGACGAGTATATCGTATATCATAGTATAGATATTTATGTGATCTGACCTCTTGACAAATATATCAGTATGATATATAATGTATATATCATACTGATATATACATAGGAGGCCATCATGAAACGTCAGAAGATACGCAAAGCCCTGCTGTTGGTGTCGATGCTGCTGTTCCCGATAACGCTGTACTATTTCAGCCCGTACCTGATCATAGATGCGGCGTTCCATGCCGTGATGAACGGCAGCTTCATAGTGTTCTGTCTCATGCTGCTGCTGTCGGTCCCCTTCGGCAGGCTGTTCTGCGGGTATCTGTGTCCTGCGGGAGCCATACAGGAGAACGTGTTCCCCGTATGCGACAAGCCCGCAAAGAACAAACGACTGTATAAACTTAAATACATCATATGGGCATTGTGGCTCGGCGCTGTGATCTTCTGCTATATCAGAAACGGCATAAACGAGATAGATCCCTTCTATCAGACCATGTACGGCATATCCGTATCGGAGATACAGGGGTATATCATATACTACGGCATAGTACTACTGGTCGTGATGCCTGCGGTGATAGGCGGAAAGAGAGCGTTCTGCCACTATTTCTGCTGGATGGCGCCGTTTATGGCAGCGGGCACGAAGTTTCGTCGCCTGCTGGGACTGCCGGGACTGCATATCAAAGCCAAGGACATGACATCCTGCGTGTCCTGCGGCAAGTGCAGCAAAGTATGTCCTATGAGCATAGACGTGGTGAGCGAACTGCAAAAGGGACATATCGCAGATCTGGAATGTATACAGTGTGGAGCCTGTGTTGACGGCTGCCCGAAGAGGATACTTGGGTACAGCTTCTCACAGGAGATATCTGATAAGAAAGGACATAAGGATGGCCAGCGAGAAGAAGCTCGATAATGTGATACTGGGCCTTTTGAGCCATGAGGACCTGTCGGGATATGAGATCAAGAAACGTATAGATATGACTCTCAGTTTCTTTTGGGGAGCAAGCTTCGGCAGCATATATCCAACTCTGGCCATGCTGGAGGAGAAGGGCTATGCGGTAAAGACCGCTCAGGATGGAGACAGCCGGGGGAAGCAGCTTTATCATATCACCGAAGAGGGGAGAGCGCATCTCCGCGAATGGCTGCAGGAGCCTGTGGAATATGACAGTATCAGGTACGAGACACTGCTCAAGCTCTTCTTCGGCAACGAATGCGGCCCTCAGACCGCAAGGGAGCGCATCGGCCGCTGCCGTCAAAAGACACAAGAGCTCCTCATGCAGCTGGAGACCATCGGCAACGACCTGTCAGAGCATCTCGACGAGGACAGTACACATATGTATTATCTTCTCACGGCACGTTTCGGCATGAAACTGTATCAGGCGCAGCTGGAGTGGTGCGATGAAGCCGAGGTGTTCCTGGAGATGATCGAGGAGCGCTCTCAGGAGCCGCAGGACAGCACGGTGTAAGGGGCATGACTATATG
>JAFYEQ010000182.1 GCA_017544185.1 Oscillospiraceae bacterium | reverse complement strand
GCGCTCTCGGCGGCATACCCCTCACGTCTGCTGATCAAGGGAGACGGGCTCAGGCCCTATGTGTCCGTACGGCTCCTTGCCAAGGACGATCCCGTGGCTGTGATGCAGCACATGGTAGAGGTGTTCTCCGGGGCCTCCGAAAAGAAGGACAAATGAGGCAGGCTTGACAAACGAGGCGAGCTGTGGTATAATATGGGAGGATGGGAGATGAGGCTCCTGCATGGGCGCAGGGACGAGCCTCACGATCTCCCGGATACCGACTTTTACACTTATGAAGATATACGGAAAGCAGACTGTTACGGAGCCCATGGCGGCCATGAGCCGCAGCGGCAGATACGTACACTCATATATCATCACGGGAGCCAAGGGCTGCGGCAAGAAGACGGCTGCGGCATACATCGCTCAGATGCTCCTGTGCAGCGACATACACGACGGTGTTCCCTGCGGCACCTGCAGGGAATGCAGACGCATAGAGGCGCAGACCCATCCCGATGTGATACTGGTGGAGAAGTCCAAGACGTCCTTCTCCGTCAGCGATATGCGCCATATAGTGACCGATGCGTATACCTCCCCCAACGACTGCGACAGGAAGGTATACATAGCCGCCGACTGCGATGGCTGGTCAGATGCGGCTCAGGCTGCCATGCTGAAGGTCACCGAGGATCCTCCGGATCCGGTGTATTTCATATTCACAGGGGCGGATCTGTCGGTGTTCCTTCCTACGCTGATCTCAAGGTCTATGACGATCGGGATCACCGAGGACAGGGATGCGTGCGTCTCGTTTCTGCGCGACAGATACCCCGACAAGGCGGAGGATGAGCTGCTCCGTGCGGCTGAGGCCTTCAGCGGGAACATCGGCAGATGCACAGAGCTGTTGGACGGCGATGAGAAGCTCATAGATCTGGTGGATCGGGCACGTCGCACTGCGTCGGCGCTGGCGGCACACGATGAATATACCGCGGCGGTGATGCTGGCGGGCATAAAGGACAGAGGCGCGTTCAAGGAGCTGCTGGGGATGCTCACGGCGATAGTGCGTGACGCGGCGGCCGGAAAGACGGGCAGTGCGCCTGTGAGCTGTGACGCGAAGGACGCATCCAAGCTGTCCTCTCTGCCGTATGACAGGCTCATGATGATATACGACCGACTGGCCCACGGCATGGAGCTGTGCGGTACCTACTGCAATCTGGAGGCACTGTCCGCCATGCTGACGGGGCAGATCTTCGGATGACGAACAAAGGACGGTACTGAACATAAAGCCTTATCGTAAAGATAAGGATAGATAAGGAACGATATAATGATCGAAGTCATAGGAGTACGTTTCAAGGACAACGGCAAGACCTACACCTTCTCCACCGGGGGAGCTAAGGTCGGGCTGGGCGACAAGGTCATCGTCGAAACGTCAAGAGGAACGGAATGCGGCGAGGTGGCCGAGGCTCCTCATCAGATAGATGAGAGTCGTGTAAGGACCCCGCTGAAGACCATAATACGCGCTGCCACGGAGAAGGATCTTCGCACGGTGGAGCAGAACCGCCAGAAGGAGGCCAACGCCTTCAAGGTGTGCGAGCAGCGCATACTCAAGCACAAGCTGGACATGAAGCTGGTAGACGTGGAGTGTACCTTCGACAACTCCAAGCTGCTGTTCTACTTCACGGCGGACAACCGCGTGGACTTCCGCGAGCTGGTGAAGGATCTGGCGGGCATATTCCGCATGAGGATCGAGCTCAGACAGATCGGCGTCCGCGATGAGGCTAAGATGCTGGGCGGGCTCGGAGTGTGCGGCAGGCCCTTCTGCTGCAAGACCTTCCTGACGGAGTTCCAGCCGGTATCCATCAAGATGGCAAAGGATCAGGGCCTGTCTCTGAACCCTACCAAGATATCCGGTACCTGCGGCAGGCTCATGTGCTGCCTGAAGTACGAGCAGGACTTCTACGAGAAGGAATACAAGACCACTCCGAAGCCCGGCTCCTACGTGTCCACTCCCGAGTTCAAGGGGTATGTGGAGGAGGTCAACCTGATCACCGCCAAGATCCGCGTCAAGCCCGAGAAGTCGGACGATCCCCCGAAGGTGTTCGACAAGAAGGACGTCCATCTCATCAGAGAGGGACGCTCCCGCGATAAGGACGACAAGAACGCCAAGGCACTCAAAGACCTTGAATAAAGGTCATCATCATACAGTACGGTCCGATGACCGACGACTACTATACAAGGAGGCACATCATGTACAATCACAAGGGACTTACTATCGCAAGATCCATACTTCTTCTTGCATCCTTCAGCACCGTCACCGCGGCTCTGATCCTTATGATCATCCAGTTCGCTCTCGGCCTTCGCGAGAAGAACGGCTACATCCACTTCTCCGACAGGGATGAGATGCCCTTCTGAGAGACGGAGACCATAGGCTGATGAGCCGAAGGCAGGAAGAGCCCCTCCCGAAAGGGAGGGGCTCATCATACGAGAGGAGACCTGGCATGGATGATATACTGAGACATCGGGCGGAGACTGTCATAAAGGTACTGGAAGAGGTATACCCCGATGCGCGTTGCTCGTTGGAATATAAGGAGCCCTATCAGCTGCTGATCGCGACACGTCTGTCGGCGCAGTGTACGGATGCCAGAGTGAATATGGTGACGCCTGCACTGTTTGAGCGGTTCCCGTCGATAGAGGCCTTCGCAGAGGCGGAGATCGGCGATATAGAGCCGTACATACGCTCCTGCGGCCTGTACCATACCAAGGCGGAGAGCATAAGGGATATGTGCAGGGCGCTGATGGATATGGGCGGTACCCTCCCCGACACGGTGGAGGAGCTGACACGGCTCCCCGGGGTAGGGCGCAAGACCGCCAACCTGCTCGTAGGGGACGTATACGGCAAGCCTGCCATAGTATGTGATACGCACTGTATACGCATATGCGGCAGACTGGGGCTCACCACTTCGAAGGACCCTCTGAAGACCGAGCGTGAGCTGCGGGAGATACTTCCCCCCGACAAGAGCTCGGATCTGTGTCATCGTCTGGTGATGTTCGGGCGGGATACATGCACCGCGAGAAAGCCCGATTGTGAACACTGTCCGCTGAGGACGCGCCTTGATGGGTATGTATGCAGAACGTAGGGAGAATTGAACGTTGAGAGTTGAGATGATGCGTATACGTTCGTAACAAACCTCGGACGATACCGATCTCGGCGGTAGGGGCGGACCTGCGTGTCCGCCCAGCCTACATATGAACGTATCCCTATCAAAAAAAATTGCCGACAAATGCAAAAGCATCTATCGGCTCAAGATAAGATCAGATAAAATAATGTGTAGAACAAAAGAAAGGAGACAACAAAACGGATGTTAACTTAAAATATTAAGAACTTAACACCAAAGATATTATACCACACTTATGGCAATTAGTCAATATGTGGGGCGATATCTTTTTACAATTTGTAGGATCACACAAAAATCACTGAATGCGTTTATACAAATTGTACTGTATGATCAAATTATACAGTTTGTAATGTCAAGCTCATTGGCCGTACCGATCGTTGTAAGTATATGATACCATATGCCTATGATTTTGTCAAGGGTTACAAAGCAAAAAAAATATACGATAAATCAAGTTACAAAATGGTAAAAATGACGGACTGATTTGTAATATATCTACTTGAAAAAATGCTGCGGATGTGGTATACTGTATCTTGTACCGGTATATTACAGATCGGTACGCAAGGGAAACATCGTTCTACCGAAAGGGGTACTATATGAAAAGGAACGGATATACCGCAGCAATAGCTATCGCTGCTGTTATACTTGCCGGATGCTCATCCACACCTCCCGGCAACGATCAGAACGTACAGACCGACAGCACCGTGACTACGGTGCCGGATACCTCCGCAGTGGTGGAGACTTGGGCCGTGACTGAGGCTACCGATCTCGATCCTGCCAACGCAGAGGCGATCGTAGATGGACCCGACGGCACCTCGCAGAAGGCGCCTTCGCCGATCAACGGCATCGAGCTCTCCTATTATGCTATCGAAGTGGAGATAGGCGACAGCTTCATGCCCATCGTCACCATGTATCCAGAGACGGCGTCGTCTTCGGACAAGGGCGAGATATGGGAGTCGGCTGACACCTCCATCGCTACTGTCGACAGTCAGGGCACGATCACAGGCGTATCCCCCGGGTATACTACTGTGACGGTCAAGTCCGAGAAGAACCCCAACGTGTTCGCGGCGGTCAGCGTGAGAGTATACGACGGGGACGACTACTACGGCTATGACAGCGGTTACGACGACGACGTGGTACGCAGGATCGAGCTCACTTATAATAGTATAGATATGGACGTGGGCGATACGGATATGCCCTATGTCACCATGCATCCCTCCTATGCGGAAGACGTCAGCGAGATATGGACGTCCTCCGATGAGAACGTGGCTACCGTCGACGGCAAGGGCAACATCACTGCTGTGGCTCCCGGTTATGCGGTGATCACGGTCAAGGCTGCTGCACGCCCCGAGATATTCACCACCGTTACGGTACACGTTAACGGGGACCTGTATCTGGACCGCTCTACGGCTGCCGCTGAGACAGGCGCTCCTGCTCCCTCATCCGAGGATGAGGGCGGCGAAGGTACCGAGGCTCCCGCAGATGACCCGGACGACCTTGTGAGCATAACCAAGAGCGACCGCCCCGGTGCGGTGCATGAGATACGTCTCACCTTCTACTCCACCGAGATGGAGATAGGTCAGACCATAATGCCTATCGTGACTATGCTACCCGATGATGCCTATGATACATCGGAGATATGGACATCCTCCGACGAGAACGTAGCTACGGTAGACAGTAAGGGCAACATCACCGCGGTCGGCATCGGCGAGTGCATCGTCACGGTGCAGTCCGAGTCGGATCCCGATGTGGAGGCGAATGTCTCCGTAAAGGTCAGGACCAGCGGCTCCGAGCCTACCTATATAGACGGGATAATGATCGTCAACAAGTCCTACCCGCTGCCCGAGGACTACAACCCGGGCGTGGATCCCACGGCTCAGGCGGCTGTGGATGAGCTCATCACGGCTGCGGCCAGAGAGGGACTGAATATATTCGTATCATCCGGCTTCAGGAGCTATGAGCGCCAGAAGACCATATACGATCAGTACGTGGAGCGCAGCGGCAAGGAGGAGGCAGACACCTACTCCGCGCGTCCCGGCTATTCCGAGCATCAGACGGGCCTGTGCTTCGACCTCAACTCCATAGACGATACCTTCGCAGAGACGAAGGAGTATGCATGGCTCAAGGATCATGCACATGAATACGGCTTCATCATCCGCTTTCCCGAGGGCAAGGAGGACGTGACGGGCTACCAGTTCGAGGCTTGGCACATCCGATATCTGGGCGTGGATACCGCTACTAAGGTATACGAGAGCGGTCTGTGTCTGGAGGAATATCTGGGCGTTGACTCGAGATATCCGGACTGACGGAGGGACGTATGACAGACAATGCATCCTCGTTCAATGCGGCAGTATACGATGACAACATCACCTCGGTGCTGCCGTATTACAGAGAGTATCATGCGCAGATCTTAGATTTGGTGAGAGCACTGGGGCTTAAGTCTCCTATGTGGTTGGATACGGGCTGCGGCACTGGTACACTGGCTCTTGCAGCTCTCGGAGCCATGCCGGATATACGCTTCACGCTGGCAGATCCTTCGGAGAAGATGCTCACGGGAGCAAAGCTAAAGCTCGCCGACAGGGATGTGCGGTATATAGCCGCTCCGTCCCACGAACTGCCGTATAAGGATGAATTCGATATCGTGACGGCTGTACAGTGCCACCATTATTATGACAAGGCCGGCAGGGAAGAGGCGGTGCGCCACTGCTTCGACGCGCTGCATAAGGGCGGCGTGTTCGTCACGTTCGAGAACATATGCATGTCGGAGGATATCAGCGATGCCATTGCCCTCAAACGGTGGGAGCAGTATCAGTCGGACCGCGGACGCAGTCCCGAGGACATACGGACGCATCTTGCAAGGCGCGGCACGGAGATGTTCCCCATCACCATCGAGGAGCATATCGCGATGCTCAGAGGATGCGGCTTCAAGTCTGTGGATATACTGTGGACAGCGTATCTGCAGGCAGGGATATGGG
>JAFYEQ010000181.1 GCA_017544185.1 Oscillospiraceae bacterium | reverse complement strand
CGTCCATCATACGTCCCGTAGAGGAGCCGTACAGCGAGACGGGCGGTATAGCAGTCCTCAAAGGCAACCTTGCCAAGGACGGCTGCGTGGTGAAGCGCAGTGCGGTGGTGCCCGAGATGCTGGTACATACAGGTCCTGCCAAGGTGTTCGACTGTGAGGAGGACGCTCAGGCTGCCATCATGGGCGGTAAGATCGTCAAGGGCGACGTAGTGGTCATCCGCTACGAAGGACCCAAGGGCGGCCCCGGTATGCGTGAGATGCTCAATCCCACGTCTGCTATACAGGGGATGGGGCTCGGAGCCGACGTTGCCCTTATCACCGACGGACGCTTCTCGGGCGCATCGAGAGGAGCATCTATCGGTCATGTGTCTCCCGAAGCGGCAGACGGCGGTATGATCGGCATAGTAAAAGACGGCGATATGATCAGCATAGACATCCCCGCATGCAAGCTGGAGCTGCTGGTGGATGAGGATGAGATAGCACGCAGGATGGCAGCGTTCGTTCCTAAGAAGAAGGAGCTGCACGGCTACCTGAAGCGCTACGCCGCACAGGTATCGTCCGCGTCCAAGGGCGCTATACTGCAGTCGTAAGATAATACTGATAATAACGAGCTCCCATGCAGTATGCTGTACCGCATGGGAGCTTTGCTTTATTATCATCTCACAGTGAGGAGATATGCTCGAATACCTTATCGGTGCTCCAGAAGAACATCTCGTAGGTGAACCTGTCCTGCTTCAGTCCGGTGCGCTCGAACAGATCCATGACAGAGGGCTGCACACAGGAGAAGTATACCATGCGTCCCTCGGCGATGAGCCGTTCGCAGTACTCATGCAGGGCTTCTATGCCGGATATGTCCGCCACGGTGACGCCGCGCATGGAGAATATGATATTGTAGTTGTCGTAGTTGTCTCCGATGCCGGAGATCTTCTCCTCCAGCTTCGCGCAGGTGCCGAAGTAGAGAGGGCCTGTTATGTATACCACGCTGGTATGGGCGAGCTTTGCGGGGTCGATGTCACCAGACAGTCTCTCCGGGTCTACATCGGCCACGGTCACCTGCATATCCGATACATTCACCACGAAGAGTATCAGCGAGAATGCCACGCCGATGAGTATGGCCTTGGTCAGGTCGAAGACCACGGTAGCAGCCATGGTTATCAGGAACTGTCCCATAGCGGTCTTCAGCTTCTTTGAGAATATGGAGCGTATGGTCTTGGTGTCGTTCATGCGCACCGCTGTCACGATCAGCACGCCTGCCAGTGCGGACAGAGGTATAGCCGACATGACACCGCCCAGCACGAACATGGAGAGCAGCAGTACCAGCGCATGGAACACGGATGTAAGACGTGTGACGCCGCCGCTCTTGATAGCTACGCTGGTCCTGGCTATGGCTGCGGTGGAGGGCACGCCGCCGAATATAGGCAGCAGCATATTGCCGATACCCTGTGCTGCCAGCTCCACGTCGGCGTCAAGACGCTCGTTCTTCATGCGTCCTGCGGAGGCGCCGCACAGCAGTGATTCTATCAGTCCCAGTGCGGCGATGGATACCGCGGGCACGATCATTGCGGGAATGTCGGACATATCGACTGCAGTTATGTCCAGCCTGTCGGAAAGGAACAGAGTACGGGGTATCTCTCCCACGGAGGGCACGTCGAGATGAAGGATCATCTTCACTGCCGTGGCGATGACGATCACAGCGAGAGAGCCGGGGAAGTACTGTCCCAGCTTCTTGGGGTATACCAGCATGAACACTATCACGCATACCCCTATGATGAACGCCGTGGGGTCAAGGGACTGGGGCGAGGTGAAGTAGCTGGCGATCTTCTCTAAGTTGGACAGCCCCGACGACTTGAAGCCCGTCAGGTTGTCTATCTGACCCAGCGCGATTATGACCGCGATGCCGCTGGTGAAGCCTGTGATGACGGGAGAGGGGAGGTAGGACACCAGTCCGCCCAGTTTGAATATAGCGCATAGCAGCAGCAGTGCGCCCGCTATGAAGGACGCTATGAACATACCCTGTATGCCGTACTGCGCCACCAGAGATACCAGTATCGCCGACATGGCGCCCGTGGGCCCGCTTATCTGATAGCTGGCTCCCGACAGTGCTCCGATCGCGATGCCGGAGATTATAGCCGTGACCAGTCCTGCCGCCGCCGATGCTCCCGATGATACACCGAAGGCCAGTGCCAGCGGCAGCGCCACTGCAGCCACCGTAACGCCCGCCAGCGCGTCCTTCCCCAGCTTCGCGGCGTTGTAGCCCGTGAATTCACGTTTGAGTATTGCCAAATAACGCTTGAACATTTTATCACCCTGAAAAATTGATCCGTGTAGAGAACACAAAGACTATTATACTAACTTCACCGCCCTTTGTCAATAACCTTTTCGCTCGTCGGCGTGATATCTGTCAAATGCACAAATTTGGCCGCGCCCATGCCCGTATGATCGTACAAGAACATCCCCGGCCATATGACCGGGGATGTGTGTATCACTTGTTCTTGAACGTCATCACGTCACTGGTGACAAGGCCGTTGCGGATCGCGATGGCCTTTATCGTCTTGCCCTTGGGGATGTTGACTATGCCCGAGGTGCCCCAGATGATGCGACCATTAGTTATGGTGAGCTTTTGCGTTCCCTCTTGTATTGCGGGGGTGCTGCCATCAAGGGTGTATATGATATAACTGTCCTTTGTCTGTGTGTATACTTTGAAGTTATTGGCACCCTTTGCTCCGGACTGTGTGATCAGCGGCTTCGCAATCTGCACATTCAGCACGCCCCACTTTCCGAGAGATGACCATTTCCCGTTGCGGTACGCTTTAAAGTACATCGCAGCGAGGTTGCCTGTCATAGGTGTATCAAGGAATATGGTCTCACCGGGCTTGATAGAATTGGATGAAGTAGTGATATTGGACGAGCCGAAGTTGTAGTATATGGTCGCATCACTGTCCTCGCAATTGAGCTGGACCGTGCGCCCGCCGAAGGCGGTCTTTATGGATACGGTGGGGATCTTGGCAGGAAGAGCGTCGAGAGATTCAGTCTTGATATATCCACAAATGGAACATATGCCTGTTCTTTCACCTTGCGAATTTGTGGTCGGTTCTTTTGTTATTGTCCAATTTCCGAAAGAATGACCTAGTGCAGAACTTATTGCTGTTTCACGAGACAGCTCTTCTCCGCACTCTTTACAATATATTACATTATCATATGTGCCATTTTCGGTGCAGCTGGGTTCTATAATGTTTTCTTGAACAATATCATCTGGTGAATGACCTATCGGGGGAATTTCTTCCTGTGATCTGATGATCTCGCCGCAAAAAGAACAGTAGCTTCCTTCTGAGAGACCTTTCTCAGTACAGGTAGCTGGTATTTCATCAGCTATTACTACATTATGATCTGTCATTTCAATGTCATCTATCGTCTTTGTTTGTGTAT
>JAFYEQ010000016.1 GCA_017544185.1 Oscillospiraceae bacterium | reverse complement strand
CGTTTATGATGATCGTGCCGCCACTGTCGTTATTGCCTCCGCCGATACCTGCACCACTCACATAGCCTGTTGCTGTCAACGTGCCCTCGCCATTTATGGTGAGGGTGCTGTCGGAGCTTGTCTGAATGCCTGCATAACCCCATTTAGTTGTTGTCACGCTGTTCGTGCCGACAAGCGTGATCTCCGCCGTTCCCTCACATCTGATGCCGCCGTTGATGGTCGCATCGCTGAGCGTGATCTTTGCACCGTCAGAGATCATCACAGTGTAGCTTGTGGATCCGGTCAGCACGTCGCCGTCTTGGGCGGTGTAGTCGTAGGTCTCAGATAGATCAACGGTCGTTCCTTCTGCGCTTGCTGTTATAGCCGTATCGTACAATATCCCGTGAAACGGCGTGACCGGAACGCCTACGGACATTGTAAGAGCCACAGCCACAGCTGCGATGCGCTTGATAGTTTTTCCTTTCATACATTTCCTCCTCTTGATGATAACAAAAGCGCTTTCCACGGGATCTCATGTGAAGTACGCTCATATCCTTACTGATGCAAAAGGGCGCAGTTATCCTGCTTTGCTTTGTCTTAGATCAGCACGATAAAGCATGACAGTCAAGCCCTTTCACATAATAATGTGTAAACTTTGTGTGAACAGATGCACACAAGTCACCATTCTTATTCTATCACAGTGATATGCGATCTTCAAGCGCTTTTTCGATATTTTCACAGTATACGAGCAGATCCTATGTTTTGCACAGATCTGGTGACGGTGATATGTAGATGATAAACAGATCCGGGACAGGGAGATCCGCGAGGTCCCCAAAGTCCGCAATATGTGAATAGACTTGACAGGGGAGAGGTGGTATAATACAGTTATGGTCCGCTGTACGCGGACGGAAGATGATATCATAAGAGGAGGATAAACAAATGAAGGTATATTCCGTTTTTGACCCTGAATTCGCTGAGTTCGGCAAGGTGCTCGAGGGGTATGACACATCCGCACTGGTAGCCGCTATGAACGATATCGCTCTTCCCGAGAGCGGCGTGGCATATGAGCCCTGGATCGACAGCCTCGAGAAGTGCGCTGTATTTGCCGACCTCAAGGAGAACGCATACGGCGGTATGCCAATAGAGCTGGGTATGTGCTGGGGACATAATATCGCCCTCAACTGCCTGGAATACCACAGGAGCAGCGAGTTCAACATCGGTGCTACCGATTTTATCCTTATCCTTGCCAAGCAGGACCGGATCATCGACGGCAAGCTGGACAGTGCCGATGTCAAGGCATTCAGAGCTCCTGCAGGCGCGGTCGTAGAGGTATACGCTACCTCACTGCACTATGCTCCCTGTCAGGTAGACGACGGCGGCTTCAGAGTAGCAGTCGTTCTCCCGAGAGAGACCAACACCGCTATAGACAAGGCCGCTGCAAAGGGCTTCGAGGACAAGCTCCTCTGGGCAAGGAACAAGTGGCTCATCGCTCATCCCGAGGCTGCTGAGGCTGCTCAGGGCGCTTACGTGGGTATAACAGGCAAGAACATAACTGTATGATCTGATCGGGCAGGGGAGAGCTCCTCATGTCCCGAGTGATACGGATAACGAAAGGCCGGTGCGTGCACCGGCCTTTTTTCTATGCGCGTGAGCGTGTGATACAGATCTATGGATGATCCACACTTTTTCTGTATAAAAGCCCTTGCATTTTTATCCCCAATATGTTTATCCCCAATATGCTAAGATCACTTAAGGACAGATGAGACATCTGTCGCGGCGTATGCATTAGATGTGAATGATAGTAAAACATCCTGACGGCTCAGCTGTCAGGATGTTTTATCGTGTATCATAAACAGACATGATCTCGGTACGGATCATATTACTTCCAGCCATGCAGAGCCAGTGCATCCGTCTGTAACTATATCGACCCTGTACAGACCGGGATACAGCTCCATCTGAAGAGCGGCAGTGCTCTCCATGCTGTTCTTACGTATGAACATGGTATCTACAGGCTGTCCGCAGGCTTTGTGCCGATCCGATCCGTCAAGACGATAGAGCATCACAGTGCCATGACCTTCGGGCGGTATCAGATCATCAGGATAGTCTGAGCTGCAGTCCACTATATCGCAGCAGATCGTTTTGTCCTCATAGTGAGCACAATAGATCCTTCCGTCCTGTACATATCCTTGATAGCCTGTAGAGGCTCTTTCGCCTGTCATGGTGTTCCTGTCAACGACAAAGGCGAAAACGGTGTCGTCATTTGCGCCTTCTTCAAGCATCGTAAGGAAAAAGAAATGATCGTCATCGAGCCATCTGAGCTTTATAGAGGGATCATCCTCGCCCCATATAAAGAACGTCGCATCGGCATTGGATCTCAGGTCTGACGGGTATGTCCTGTCTCCGATGGATGTATAACAATTATTGGGCTGCCACGGATAGTATCTCTTTGATGAGAGCAGTAATGAATAATATGCTCCCTGTTCACCGATATCACTTGATCTGAGAACGATATCCGGGTCACCGTCGGCATCATAGTCATCGGGGATGAGCCGGAAAGGTCCTTCTGTTTCAAAGGAGACACAGCCGTTAGCGCTCCCTGTGCCAGAGCTGTTGAATGCCTGGGGTGTCAATATCCCGCCGTCAGTGTCGAGCAGATCTTCTGCCTTACCAATGCTTACAAGAGAACGGTTATTACCGTAAAAATATATCTTGCCGTCTCTCTCGGTCATCTCATCGGCAAACAGCTGGATCTTTACGGCCCTGCCGTCGGAAAGCCCGAAGATGTTGT
>JAFYEQ010000180.1 GCA_017544185.1 Oscillospiraceae bacterium | reverse complement strand
GTCTCGCGCGGATCGCACAGGTAGCACGTCCCTCTCACGTCTCGTATGCTGTGCACATCCTCACCGGCAGCCAGTCTGTCGGCCAGCTCCACGATAGAGTGCTCGCCCATGCCGAACATCAGTATATCAGCGCCAGTATCCACCAGCACCGACTCCATCACTGTATCCTTCCAGTAGTCATAATGGGCGAAGCGTCGGAGCGATACCTCCAGTCCGCCGCAGAGTATGGGTATCTCCGGAGCTGCATTACGGCACATACGGCTGTACACCGTCGCTGCACGGTCGGGACGCCTGCCGCCCTTGCCGCCCGCAGAATACAGATCCTCCGAGCGCCTCTTCTTGGCCACGGTATAATGCGCCACCATAGAGTCTATATTGCCCGCCGATACCAGCCACGCCAGCCGCGGCAGTCCCAGCCTCATGACGCTCTTCGGATCGTGATAGTCGGGCTGGGCGATGATGCCCACGGTATACCCGTTATGCTCGAGGATACGTGATATGATCGCGCCGCCGAAGCTGGGGTGATCTACGTACGCATCGCCAAGGATATATACAAAGTCCAGCTGCTCTATCCCCCGCTCCTTCATATCCTCTTTGCTTATCGGCATGAACATATCATCATCTCCCGTCAGGGCGGGCAGTGCCTGCACCCATCTCGGCGAGCACTGCCTGCACCCATATCGTTGATATATATCTTCAGATCATACTATTGATGGCTCGGTAACTTTTCTTTAGATGGCATATCAGTCAATATCGGCGGGCAGTGCCCGCACCCATCTCGTTGATATGCCTTCGGTACCTTCTACCGTGGCCAAATAACTTTTCTCGATCAGCTCTCGCCGATCTGGCATCATACATCATTTCTTCATCACTATAGTTTCCTGTCATCAAGCGGATCCACGATACCTACCAGTTCCGCCCATCGGGCCGTCAGAAACTTGGCATACAGTACATTAGGGAGCCCATAGCATCCTACGGCATAGCCATCGTTCACTTCTACGAGCAGTGTCCTTCCATCATCGGTCATCCCGACATCGAGGGCATATGCTGCAGGAGCACTCGTGTACAGTTCGGTCGCTCTCTCGATAATGCTCATGTCACAATACACCTTCGGATCGCCGTTATAATGTCGTATCCCAAGGATATCACCATATCGTACAAAGCATCGCCACTCCGAGATAAAGCTCACAGGCTCCGAACAACAGATCCATTCATCCGGCTCTATGCCTTTGTATCCTTTGATATCGTCCCACGTTCTCACGACGATCCCTTGGGCAGCTTTTTCTCTGACCGGTTTGATAAATATTTGCAGTGTCTCTTTAGTGAGATCTCCCATTTTGACTTTCCATATCCTGCGGCCTGTCATTTCCGTAAGTTCATCGGGATGATCGTAGATCGGCGGTGTTATGCCATACTGTCTGAGCGCGTGCTCCATTATGAGCATACCGCCTACTACTACATCATCGCGGTGCCTACGGTCAAGCTCTTCATTCGTCGTGAACAGGATAGTCTCTATCCCCAGTTCAGCAAAGCCATCACAAGCCGCTTTGCACTCTTCGTTCCAAGGCCTGCCTTGGAACGCATGGATAAACGCCCGCATAGCACACCTCTATCCTGCTTATATTTTCATCATTGGCTCGGTAACTTTTATTTCCATGACATATCAGACGATCACATTTCATCACGCATTTGTGCGTCCTTATCCTATCAATGCGTCCTCAGCCAGTCCTTCACCAGAGCCTCGAATATCTCCGGCTGCTCGATCCACAAATTATGTCCCGCCCTGTCGACCGCGCAGTACGTGGAAGCCGTGTATATTTTCATCAGATCGAACTGATCCTTATAGCCGACCTCGGTGTCCTGCTTTGCTGTGATGATAAGGCACGGTATATCACAGGGCGCGTCAAGGTCGTCGGGATCGAATGTGAAGCTCCCCTCCAGGACATTATCCAGAAACTCCCAGTCCGCGCTTTTCAGCGCCGGCACAAGGTACTTATCGTATCTGTCCCATACGTCTTTCGTAAGGACCACGTTCATCTGTGTGAAGCTGTCGTGGTCCTCCTTTGACAGTGACGCCAGTAACGCCTCATCCCTTTCAACTACCGTGAGCGCTTCGACACGTCCTTGTCTGACTCCCGGTATGACACACGGACACAGCAGGATGATCTTGCTTATGAGCTCCGGGAACTTTTTCACGGCTCCCCTTGCCAGCAGGCCGCCGTATGACTGCCCGACTATGATGAACTTCTCCTTGATGACGTCGACCGCATATCCATGCAGTATCTCAAGGATATCGTCAGAGTTCCTGACATCGCCGTGTTCCGATGCTCCCATCCCGGGCAGATCTATATAATGTCGCCTATACCCGCCAAGGCTGGTGAAGACAGGCTCAAATGCAGCCTTCATCGTTGTACTGCTCAAGCCCCAGCCGTGTACGATAAGGACAGGCATCCCCTCTCCGATGATCTCGTGCTCCATCATCCCGTATCTCATGAGCATATCCTCCTATGCATCAGGCTCTCCCGTATCGGAAAAAGCATCGCGTGATGCAGATCACTGTCCTTTTTTCTGTCTCCCCGCAAAGCCCCAGTTCTCCAGTGGAGGCTCATGCATAACTATGGCTATATCCTTCGGTGATACGCCCAGACTTTCGGATATCCCGGACGTTATGGAGCGTATGGCATGTTCCTTCTGGGCCGCGGTCCTGCCGGGGAATATGGTGAGCTCTATGAGCGTATACCCGTCCGTCTTCTCGGGAGGCCGCTCGAAGTCCTCGCCGTCTATCTCGCAGATCCGCTGGTATCTGTCGTCGTCATCTATCCCGAAGGCCTCCACCAGCCCCTCATGGACGCAGTCCAGAAGCGTCCTCTTGTACTCTCTGCTCTTGCCTTTTACTATGTCTATCCTTACGAACGGCATATGTCCTCCTTATCATGCTGCGGTCACGGCTCTGTCCCCTCAAGATACGCCACGGCGTAGGACAGCTCTTCATCGCTGTTGTCAACGAACGAGAGCATCTTCATGGCTCTCTCCTTCGTCATCGGGATGGTCACGTCCAGCGGGATCCTGTTCTCCCTCGTATCGTCCGTGTCGATCAGCGGCTCTGCATCCGCAGAAAGGCTCAGGAACACAGGGTACTCCACACATATATCATCAGTGAGATAGATATATCCTCCGTTGTTCTGATGTACGCCGCCGCTGGATGTGATACCCATGAGGGTCACATTATCGCATTCGCCAAGGAATTTGCCAGCCCGTCTCCCGCGCTCACACAGCTGTCGTTCACCAAAACGACTACGGGTATGTCTTTGTATCTGCCGTCGGGGAAGATGTACAGATCGTCCTTGTTATGATATCCATCCTCGTCCTCGTACCCGAAGGATACCATATGCCTCTTCTCGTCCGTGAACAGCGATGCCAGCGCACCCGCGCAGCAGTCGACACCTCCGCCGTTGTTGCGCAGATCTATGACGAGCCGCTCCATGCCCTGAGCCCTGAGATCTTCTATGAGCCCCGCGTAGTAGTCGGTCAGCGTGGGATAGTATCCCTTCCTTACCGCCGCGATATAGTCCTGTACCTTGTCGAAGCGTTCTCTTTGGACCTTCAGATAGCCGCAGCTGCCGTCGAGCATACAGGTATAGTTATGGCGGTAGAGCGCATCCCGATCCTTCCTGTTGAGCAGACCTGCGAACGCCCACTGCAGGCGGTCGTCATAGTCGTCGATCCGCTTCAGGACCGCACTGCGCTCATTGCCGTCATCGTCGATGAACGTCACACTGACGGCATCTCCGCCCCTTCCCGCCAGGAGCATGGGACGGTATACGTCCTCGTTGCTCTTTACGGGGAACGCCTCCCCGGGGTATATGCACTCCACATCTGCTATCGCTTCGTCTATATCCCTGCCGTCCCATGTGAGGATCTGGGTACCGTTGTGTATACCGAGCTTTTCCAGATCGCTGCCTCTGTCTGCATAGTGGATAAGCGCATCATCGTCGGGCTCCACCAGCACCGCCACGACGCTGCCATCATCCAGCCTTACCAGCGACAGACCGTAGTCATTTCCCGCCATATGCGACGAGACCTCCCGATCGAGCTCCGTGGACAGGTCCACAGATACATGACAGTCATGATATCTGTATATCACCTCTGTGATGATCTCCGCATATGCGGCCTCATCACCGTTCTTCTCAGCTTCCTCCACCCTTGCCAGATACTCGGAGCGCAGCGCGTCATAGTCTATCTTCTTCCAGCTGTTCAGACAGTATTCCCGTTCCATGGTGACGAGCATCCTGCTGAAGCTCTCCGTGTAGCTGCACCTTTTGAAGTTATGTACCATAGGCTGATCGATGGCATCGACCAGAAAGTATACACACACGCATGATACCGCCAGCGCAGATGCCACCGACTTTACCGCCATCATCTTCCCGGACTTCCCGGGCAAAAGACATATCAACGGCAGCAGTGCCTCTATATACAGGTACCTGAACGTTTCCACCGCGATATCCCCGTATGCCGCCATATGTATGAGGGCAGCGGCCGCAGGCAGTATGCATAATGCCCGCAGTATGCCATATCTCTCCCGCTTCCGCAGGATCGGGCACAGTACCGCGACGACTATCGCATACAACATTATGCACAGTGCCATGATGCCGTTGGGCGTCTTCATGGTCAGATACAGCAGATACAAAGCTATCAGTCCTTTTCGTCAGCATCATCGGCGGGAACGTCCACGCCCTGCTATCCGATGACATCAGTTGTCCTTATCACCATTATAGCCCTTTTGACGTACCTTGTCAAACAGGGCATATTGGGCGTATCAGCGCTTTTTCCGATAAAAATAGGCGCTTTCCGATCAAAACCGCATATACCCGCACCCGATCACAAATATCACGCGATATGTAAATTTTCTGTGAACGGAGCTGTGTGCATGTCGTCATCCGTGTATATATCTGGCGTTGTATTCGCGGTTGATCTCTGCGATCTCCTTTTTTCCGTCGATGTATTCCTTGTACATATCCCACGGAGAGCCGCCCCCGAGCCAGCATGATGAACAGTTCTCACATCCGCCTCCACAGTCCATGGATCTGCGGATGATATCTTCACGTTGCTCGCGGGTAGTGTCCTTTATGAGTATCGACTGCATATCATCTCCCCCCTTGTCCTTACGGTCATATCCTGCTCCTGCCGCGTATCGGCATCCGGATCACTTGATGTCATCGTTATATACCGCGCGTTCGCCGCCGATGAACTTCGGACGCGTCCTTGCTGCGGTGATGTGTGCTCTGCCGATGGTCTTATGCTCAAGGCGTACAGGCACGGCCACCCTCTTCAGGTGCATGCCGATCAGGGTATCTCCTATGTCAAGTCCCGCATCCGCGCGTATCTCCTCAACGACCACGGGATCCTTGAACCTGTGATATGCGGTGGTGGCAAAGGATCCGCCCGCCTTGGGCTGAGGTACCACGTTGACTATCTCCTTGTCGGGCACTGCCGCTCTTTCGATGACTATGGCGCGGTTCAGATGCTCACAGCACTGGGCGGCAAGATATATCCCTCTCTCGTTCAGAGCAGCATATATCCCGTCAAATACGGCCTTTGCCATATCGGGGCTGGAATTGCTGCCGATGCGGTCTCCGCATATCTCCGATGTGGAGCAGCCGATCACCACGATCTGCCCCTTTTTTGCCCCTGCCTTCTCACAAAGCTCGCTCACAGCTGCATATGCCTGAGCCCTTTCCTCTTCGAACATATCCTGTCCTCCTTGTATCTTTTGTCCATAAGGGTATAGATGCCTCTGTACCGCTGATGATCCTTATAGTTCCACGCATCGTCCAAGGTCATATATCATCCTGTTATATACATCTCCTACTATGTCCGCACTGCTTCCGTGAAGGAACAGATGCCAGTAGAAGAAGGTCGTTATCACGTTGGCGGCGCTGATGCCTGCCATTATATCCGATACGTCAAGACTCCTGCCACAGAGCTCGTATACAGCATCCGCATACATGGCAGCGAACTCACGGGGATCGGTATGTATGCCGTCGGCTGCGGCCCTGCTCAGGAAAAAGCCGATGTCATCCGTCGCCTTCCCCCTCCCGACGGCCTGCCAGTCACATACTATGATCCTTTCGCCGTCCGTAAGCAGGTTCTCCCGATGGAGATCCCCATGTACGGTAACATCCTCTTCCGCATCATGAAGGCGTATGACATCACAGATCCTGTCAGCCACAGTACGCGCTCCGCCCGCGTCCATGGAATGTTCGTCGAGGACGCTCTTCCAGCCGTCAAAGCACTCTGCTATCCGCTCCCGTGCAGGCATCTCTGTCTTCGCTCCATCCTCGGGGAAGGACAGATCTGTCATATGTATCCTTGCCATCACCTGTGCGATCT
>JAFYEQ010000179.1 GCA_017544185.1 Oscillospiraceae bacterium | reverse complement strand
GCCGCCGCCAGCACCAGATACGTCACCGCCGCTGCTGCCACAGCCGCTACGGTCAGCACGGGCGCCAGCACGTCCGTATGCATGGCATAGATCATATCATCTATGTCCATATCCTCCTCCACGCCGCTCGAAAGTGCCTTGACGAACATCACGATCATCACTGCGAACGCTGCGGGCGTGATCACGACGATGAACGCCTTTGAAGAACGGAAGACCTCCGTGATGATGCGTACCACACAGGATACCACCACCGCGCCCCCCGTAAGGGCTATGACCGAGCTTATATGCGGGATCGTGATATCTGCGGGGAACAAGCCCTGCATCAAAGCGGTCACAGCCACGTTCACCAGCATCACCAGAGCTCCGCCCGCGCCTATAGGGAGCATCCTCGCCAGAGCGAAGCTCCGGGGCGTTATGGGACAGGTGCGGATGTATGTGTCCCATTTGACATCGAACACCGCTGATATATAGAATACTAGCGCACACATCATCCCCGCCGACGTCAGCTCCATGGTCACAGCGATGTACTCTGCGCTCAGCCATTCCTCGGGCGTGTTGTACAGCATCTTGAGATTTCCCCATCTCATGCTGAGCATCATCAGTATCCCCGCCAGCGTGAGCGCTCCCCAGAACAGCAGTACATCGCGCATCTGCTTTCTGAGTATATACAGCTCCTCATATATCAGGCTCTTTACATTATCCATATCATCACCACTTCCATACAGAGTTGAGATATAAGAGTCAAGAGTTGAGATGATGTGAACGCTCATATCCACGTCCCTGACTGTAGGGACATGTTCTCCTACGGAGCCCTCGTGTCAGCCCACGGATACGCTCAAACACGCCGCTGATCTCAACTCTCCACTCCCCACTCTCCACTCTGTTTATACTACTTTCTGACCTATGTATAGACGAGAAATGCGGCTGAAAACCAACGTATACGGTTTTCAGGCGGAGAGATCGTCTATACATAGAGGAAGAAATAGTATTATGACCACCGCTTGGCGGTCTTGGACTTTACGTACCAGAGCACGATGTCCTCAAGAGAGGGCTTTTCTATGTCCACGCCGTACTTGCGGACGAAGGCCTCCCTGTCGGAGGTCAGCACCTCCGCGCTGAAGTCATTGACCCGAGCGGATACGTAGTCTGCCTCATCCATGGCTGCCAGATCCTTGTTAGTGCAGCGCACCACTGCGTGGGTGTCGAGTATATCGTCCTTATATCCCGTGAGCAGCAGCTGCCCCTTGTCTATGAAGGTGACGCTGTCCGCCGCCTTGTCAAGATCGGACGTGATATGGGACGACATGAGTATGGAGCGCTCACCGTCCGCCATATACTCAAGGAATATGTCCAGCATCTCGTTGCGCACCACCGGATCGAGGCCTGTCGTAGCCTCGTCCATGATCAGCAGCTTCGCATCGTGGGACAGCGCAGAGGCTATCTGCAGCTTCATCTTCATTCCCTTGGACAGCTTTGCGATGGGCTTTTTGTAGGGCAGCGCGAAGCGGTCCAGGTACTCCCTGAAGCGGACGCTGTCCCACTTGGGCCATATGCCCTTCATTATGATGTCTATCTGCTTTCCCGACAGCCCGTCGTGGAAGGGTATCTCGTCGAACACCACCGCGCACTGCTCCTTGATCTCGCGCTCATGCTCGTCTATATCCATGCCCAGCATCCGCACCTTGCCGCCGTCACGTCTGATGATGCCCATCATCGCTCTGATCGTCGTGCTCTTCCCCGAGCCGTTCTGCCCGATGAAGCCCATGATACTGCCCTTGGGCACGCAGAACGACAGCCCGTCCAGCTTGAAGCCGTCATATATCTTAGTAAGGCCGTTTATCTCAACGGCATTCTCATATCCGGTCATATCCGATCACCTCGTATACAGAGTTGAGAGAAGAGAGCTGTGAGTTGAGCTGATGGGAACTATACCCATAGGGGCCAACGGGTCTCCTGCGGAGCTATGGTCTCCTGCGGAGCTATGGTCTCCTGCGGAGCCCTCGTGTCGGCCCTCCCAACTGTCCCCACTTCTACCTCTAACAGCTCACTCATACAGCATATCCAGTATCGCCTTGAGCTCCTCGGGGCCTACGCCTGCAGCCTTCGCCTTGGCGACGGCTTTCATCAGCAGCTCCTCCGCCTGACGCATGTTCTCCTCACGCAAAAGCTCCGTGTTCTGCGCCTTCACGAAGCTCCCCCTGCCGGTGTAGCTCTCGATGAAGCCGTCGCGCTCCAGCTCCTCGTAGGCTCTCTTCGTGGTGATAAGGCTGATGTGCATCTGCGTAGCAAGGGTACGCATGGAAGGCAGCGCATCCCCGGGAGCCAGCGCCCCCGAGATGATCTGCTCCTTGATCTGTGACACTATCTGAGAATAGATAGGTTCGTTGGATGAATTGCTTATGATAATATCCATGGCTTTCTCCTGCAAGAGATTGTATATATACGTTATACACATTATACATTACAATATACACATTGTCAATAATCATTTTATACCAGATCAAGGGGTGTTTTATATGTTGATCTGGTATATATGTACAATTCCAGAAGGCCCATCGGCCCCCTACGATCGTTCACGGTATATGTCGGGAGGGCTGACACGCAGGTCAGCCCCTCCGATCGTTTCCGACTTCCGGTATCATATTCAACAAATTTGTAAAAACCCCTTGAAGATCGGGCAGAAATAGTGTATAATGAAAGAGTGTGTTCTATGCACGGATCAATGGCGGGGCGGCAGATGACCGTTCCCCGGTACGGAGGACAGCAATGCTTGCTAAAAGGATCATACCGTGCCTTGACGTTCGCGACGGCAAGGTGGTAAAGGGCGTAAATTTCGAAGGCATACGTGAGGTCGGCGACCCTGTGAAGTTCGCAGAGGAGTATAACAGGCAGGGAGCGGACGAGATCGTGTTCTATGATATCACCGCATCCTACGAGGGACGCGGCGTGTTCCTCGATGTGGTGCGCGAGACCGCTAAAAAAGTGTTCGTACCGTTGTGCGTCGGCGGCGGCATCAAGTCCGTGGATGATATACGTGAGACCCTTCGTGCGGGCGCAGACAAGGTGTCCGTCAACTCTCAGGCAGTCAAGGATCCGTCCATCATCAAGGACGGCGCGGATATATTCGGCTCCCAGTGCATATGCCTCGGCGTGGATGCCAAGGCCATCTCACCCGGGAAATGGACGGTATATATCAACGGCGGCCGCGTGGATATGGGCATAGACCTGATCGAATGGGTAAAGCGTGCTGAGGATCTGGGCGCGGGCGAGATATGCCTCAACTCCATAGACACCGACGGCACCAAAGGCGGCTTCGATATAGATATGCTCCGTGCCGTGGTGGATGCCGTGAACATACCCGTCATCGCCAGCGGCGGAGCGGGCAAGGTAGGCGACTTTGCCGACGCCTTCCGGAAGACCGACTGCTCGGCTGCCCTTGCGGCATCCCTGTTCCACTTCGGAGAGCTGACCGTGTCGGACGTGAAGGCCGACTGCCGCAGCAAGGGCATCATCGTAAGATGACAGCCGACACGATGAAAGGTCGTATAGTATGGGTACAGGTATGAGCATAGAAGAGACCGGCGAGCTCACGCTCGACTTCACGAAGATAGACAGCATCACGAACAGCGGCGTGATACCCGTGTGTATACAGGATATAGACACCAAGGAAGTCCTGCTGATAGCGTATATCAACAAGACTGCCCTTGAGGAGAGCATACGCCGCCGCAAGGTAGTGCTCTGGTCCACCTCCCGCAATGAGCTGTGGTACAAAGGGGACACATCGGGCAATACCTATACCCTTCACAGGATACTGGTCAACTGCGAGCAGAACTCTCTGGTGTTCCTGGCCTCCCCCGACAACGGCGGGATATGCCACACGAAGGACGGCAGCGGCTATCGCCGCTCCTGCTACTACCGTGAGCTGGATATGGACAATATGGAGCTAAAGCCCGCCGACCGATAAATACACGGCAGCCGCGGGCTCCGTGCAGATACAGAAAGGCAACGTATGGAAGATATGATAAGACAGTTCCGGGACATGATGGCGTCCATGAGCGACGATGAACGCTCTGCGGTCACGTCATTCATGGAGAAGCTCGCCGAGAGGATGAGCGCATATCCCGACAAGGAAGCAGCTATGGCAGCTCTCCAAGAGCTCCGGAGCGACCCCGAAAAGCTCAAGGCATTCGTCGAGAGCATGTGATAAGGAGATAACATGAGCGTACTTACAGAACTTTACAGCGTAGTCATCGACAGAAGAGAGCATCCGCAGGAGAAGTCCTACACCTGCTATCTCTTCGATCAGGGCGTAGACAAGATATGCAAGAAGTGCGGCGAGGAATGTACCGAGATGGTCATCGCCGCTAAGAACCAGGACAATAACGAGTTGAAGAACGAGATCGCGGATCTGTTCTATCACGTTGCAGTCCTCTGCGCAGAGAGAGGCCTCGACATATCCGAGGTAGAGGACGTGCTCCGCGAGCGCAGCAGCAAGATCGGCAACCTCAAGCAGTTCCACGTTTCGGACCATAATACTTGAGCAACTGCTCACGCAGTTGCCGGATCCTGCAGGGGCACATGGTCTCCTACGGAGCCCTCGTGTGCGCCCACGGGATCACACGAACAAGCCGTACCGACCTCTAGCTCCCAACATCTATCTTCTAGGAGGGTGTATCATGTCTAACTATCAGACCACTATAACGGACGCAGAGATAGCAGCATCATGTGCAGAGACAGGCGAGCTCCCGACAGACGAGACCATATCCTGTGACATCGCAGTAGTCGGCGCAGGCGCAGCAGGCGTCATAGCAGCGGGCTACGCTGCCGAGATGGGCGCTAAGGTCGTCCTCCTCCAGAAGGGGCAGGGCGTCATATCCCAGGGCAACTGCGGCTCCGCGATCATAAAGTCGCGCTCCACCGAGGCAGGCATAGAGAAGTGGATACACCACACCAACAGCCTGTGCTCATGGCGTGCCGATACCAAGCAGCTCCGCGCCTATGCGGATCATTCCGAGGAGGCCATGATGTGGTTCCTCAACCGCGCAGGGCTCACCTCCGAGACCGAGTACGGCGACGGCAGCAAGGTAGACAGCAACACCGACCCCGCATCCCTCCTGAACGACGGCGGCAAGCTCTGCGCCTTCCGCTGCACCAGCGGCGACTTCACCGGGGTATGGACGGACAGACAGAGCACCTACGACTACGGCGACGACCACTGCTACTTCTTCGCTCCTTGGATCGGTCCCAAGCCCATAAATGTGGGCAACGCCCTCAAAAAAGTCCTCGACAACGTGAAGGAGCATACCGATCTGGATGTGTGGTACTCTGCTCCTGCGGTGCAGCTGATCCGCGAGGGCGGCAGGGTAACGGGCGTCATCGGCAAGAAGGACGGTAGGTATATACGCTTTGAAGCAAAGCGTGCCGTGATACTCGCCACCGGCGACTATACCAACGCCCTCGCTATGGTAGAGCGCTGGTGCCCGGATATAGCCGAGTTCGACAAAAAGCAGTTCGGCAAGACGGGCGACGGCCATATCATGGCCATGAGCGTAGGCGCTGCCATGGAAAATACAGGGCACACCAAGATGATGCACGACTTCGACTCCGCGCTCATGTTCGAGGAGCCCTTCCTGTATCTGAACATGGCAGGAGAGCGCTTCACCAATGAGTATACAGGCTTTGTATATATGGGCAACGTGCTCCGCGACCAGCCCCGCTACAAAGGCACTATGCTGGACGAGGAGCATAAGGAGACAGACTCCCGCGGCTGGTACTGCTCCATATACGACAGCAGCTATATGGAATGGGACAAGGACAGCTTCGTGGACGGCCCCGTACCGCCCTTCGTGATGGAGAAGTTCATACCCGGCGCCGTGGAGGACCCCAAGGGCGTGTTCAAGAACCTGATAGACCTGCACCGCTGTGACACTCTTGAAGAGCTGGCACGGGAGCTGGACATCCCCTATGATGCCATGAAGGCATCCATCGACCGCTACAACGAGCTGTGCGACAAAGGCGTCGACACCGACTTCGGCAAGCCCTCACGCTTCATGCACAAGATAGAGAAGGCTCCCTTCTGGGGCGCCCGCAAGCATATAAGGGTATCAGCCTGCGTATCGGGTATACGCACCAACGAGCACGCTCAAGCCCTCGACG
>JAFYEQ010000178.1 GCA_017544185.1 Oscillospiraceae bacterium | reverse complement strand
TGCAGCTGATACGTCCGCTGTATCTGGTGCGGGAGGCGGACATCATCGCATGGGCGCGTTACAACGGGCTGGAGTTCATACGCTGCGCCTGCCGCTTCACGGAGATGACCGCCGAGGGAGAGCAGACCTCCAAGCGTCAGGAGGTCAAGGAGCTGCTGGCGGAGCTGCGCAAGAAAGATCCCTGCATAGATATGAACATATTCCGCTCCGTGGAGAACGTCAATCTGGAGACGCTCATCTCCTACCACAAGGGCGATGAATACCACAGCTTCAAGGAGAGATTCTGATAGGCTGTATACCGGATATGATCTCGCATCAAAGAGATGCAACTACTAACGCAGTTACTATGGACAAGAGCCAAGGGACAAGGGACAAGAGACAAGGGACAAGAGAAGAGTGGACCTTAGCTTCTAGAAGGAGCCCCATGCCTCCATCTATCCATAGTCTAGATCAAGTACTAAAATATCAGCCGCTGTCCGATGAGGACAGCGGCTGTTATCATGATGCATTGACGGGTGCGGACTTGATCTTCTGCCCGAAGATATGCTCGAGGATCCTTGACAGACTCCCCTCCATATCGCCTATATCGACGAATACCACACGGCCTATGACGCCGTCCTCGTTCTTGAAGGCGATCTCACGGGCATCCTCCGCCATCTCACGGGTCAGGGGATACACGTAGCATACGCTGTCGGAGTGGTATATGTTCAGGAGATCATATATATCCATGATATCGGAATCACGGATACCGAAGTTCTCATCTGCTCCCGAGAGCTCCTGCCACTTCGCGTCGAACACGACTCTCATGCCCGTCTCGCGGAGGGTCATGACGGCCAGCGCCTGAGCGGAGTCACGGTGCATGGGGCGGTTGAGCATAGGATAGGTCTTCTTCTGTATCTCGGCCTTGAATCGCTGATTGTCCAGCATTCGGCCCAGCTTGTCTACGGTATAGGAATCGAAGAGCTGCCTCGTGGGGAACAGCACCGCATAGGACACGTCGCGTCCCTTGGTAACGGTGATGTGCTTGCCCAGCAGGAATATCTCCGCCCATTTGAGCGCATTGATATATCCTCTCATACTTCTGTCGAGTATGCACGCGGAGAAGTCCTGGGTGATATTGGTGGAATAGTCCACACCGTCGAAGTTCGCCACAAGATTATCTATACGGTTGCGGGAACGTGCGGACCAGGTGATGTCATGGAGATACTTGAGCGTGGACTTTATCAGGCGGTTCTCGGGACGGTTGATCGTGAACACGTCGTACATAACTAAGAACTTGTCCTTGTGCGCGAAGTTCTTGGTGGCGTGCTTTGCGTATATAACTTTGCCCTTCAGGAAGTTCTCATTGTTCTCGAAGGGGGTATACGCCTGCTTGATGCCGTTGAGGACGATGCCCTGCACCTCATTGATGAAGGAAAGGATGAAGGTCTCGAATATGTTCAGGTTCTCCGCCGCCCTGGTATTCAGGTTGTGCTCATCCATAGGCACGGACTTCATAGCCGACAGCATATTCAGGAATATCCTCTTCTGGGACAGCTCGTGTCCGTCCTTGTCCTTGGCCTTGAGCATGGGGAGTATCTCGAACTGGGTGCCGTCCTTGAGCACGATCGTACCTACGTAGCCGCCTGCTCTCAGGATCCTCTCCTTGCCCTCGCCCTCGGCATAGAGTATATAGCTGTTGATGCCGCGGGGATCGGGCATCTTTTTCTCAAGGGCGAAGTTAGCCAGCATATCGAACACGGGCTCGGGTATGGGTAGACCGCCCGGTCTCTGAGACGATCCTTCTATGGTGAAGAACTCGTTCTCGCTTATCCTGTATCGATCTCTTTTCATGTGTTATCCTTAATGTAAAGCGGTCTGCCGCATAGGAGACCGCCTGTATCCATTTGTTTTCGTCTGTTAAGATGCCGTCTGTCTTATCAAAGCAGCTCACGATATGCTTCGGCATCCCCGTTTATCACAGCAGCTCACGATATGCCTCCGGGTCCCACTCGGTCATATCACTGACCGATCTCCCGATCCATTACAGCAGCTTACGGTAAGCTTCAGGATTCCAAAAGGCGTCGTCGTTGATCTCGTAGGTATCGTCTATATCCAGGAAGAGCTCTACCTTTTCGCCGAAGGTCTTCTTGTAGTCGATAGCCAGCGCCTTTACGAACTGCTCGTCGGGCTCCTTGTTGTAGTCGCCCAGTACCCAGCGTATCTTCTGGTAGTCACCGTAGAAGTACTCCTGCAGCAGGGGTATGATGGAGTTCTTGAATATGGTGCCCAGTCTGATGATGGACGGGTCGCTCTTGAGGGGCATGAAGTACGCATGACCGATGGTATGCTCTCTGTCCACCAGTATCTCGATGCGCTTGTTGATCGTAGCGAGCAGATGCTCTATGCTTATCCCCTCAACGAAGGTGTCACCGAAGAGCTCGGGACGGGGCAGCATCTCTATGAAGTCGAAGCGGCGGCGTATAGCCGTATCCAGAAGGGCGATCGAACGGTCGGCGGTGTTCATCGTGCCGACAATGAACACGTTGGAGGGCACGCCGAACAGATCCATGGAGTATGCGAGCCTTACCTTTACCTCTTCGCGCTCGCCAAGTCTCTTGGAGGGCTCGATGACGGTGATGAGCTCACCGAATATCTTGGATATGTTACCGCGGTTTATCTCGTCTATTATGAACACATAGGGCTCGTCGGGATGCTCCATGGCACGGTGACAGAACTCTCTGAATATGCCCTGATCGACGACGTAGACCATCTCTTTCTTACGTGTACGCTCGCCGCGCTCGTTCATGGTCTCGAGGAAGACGGGCTTGATGCCCTCGATGAACTCCTCATAGCCCATGGACTGGTGGAAGGTCGTGAACTCGATCTGGCCGAAGCTGTTCTTGAGCTCATTGTAGCGGTCGAGCATGGAATCATAATCCTTTGCCATGACCGTCTCGACAGGGATATTATATATTATGGACAGAGCATAGTTGACACTGTTATATGTCTTACCTGTGCCCGGAGGTCCGTAAAGGATGATGTTCTTACCCATTGTGATCTTCCTTTCAAAATGATAGGTCATAATATATAATACCACATCTCACAGAAAAAATCAATATATAAAAACAGTTTTTATAGTATATTCTGCACATTGTACAAATTTGACGCCGATTTTTTTATGATACGGTCGCCCGCAGGGGTCCATGCGCCTCTTGATATACCATTGTCTATATGCATAATGATCGCGGTCTCCGCTATGGTACAAATGTTCAAAAAGGCAATTGCAATATCCGCGGGGATATGCTATAATGATATGATAGATGTAATATTGCCGAAAGTGAGGTATGGCTATGGGCTCGTTCGATATGCGGGCAAAGATATTCGAGGTACTTATACATATGCTCCTGTTGTTCACAGCCGTGCCCGTACACGAATGCGCCCACGCTCTCACCGCTGATAAGCTGGGAGATCCTACTCCCAAGGCACAGGGGCGCATCACCCTCAACCCCTTTGCACATCTTACACTGTGGGGCTCTCTGATGCTGATCGTTGCAGGCTTCGGCTGGGGCAAGCCCGTGGCCGTGGACGCCCGCAATTTCAAGCACCCAAAGCGCGATATGGCGATAACGGCTCTGGCAGGGCCTGTATCCAACCTGCTCATGTCCTATCTGTCCATGGTCATATATAAGATACTGATATCCCATGCGGTGATCGGCTCCATGTCCGACGATGCCGCCGAGATAGCCAGCTACGTGGGCGTCATATTCCTGATGTCCATGTACCTCAACGTAGGTCTGGCGGTGTTCAACTTCCTGCCGCTGCCTCCCCTTGACGGATCCAAGATATTCAACTCCGTACTTCCCGACAAGTACTACTGGAAGGTCATGCAGTACGAGAGATACATAATGATCGCCGTGATCATACTCCTGTACTCCGGACTTCTGGACATACCCATGACGTTCATGCAGAACATCGTCATAAAATGCATGGACTTCCTGACAGGCTGGGTAGGCCTGCTGTTCCCCGCAGCATGAGCATGGATATTAGCTTCAAGCTGGAGAACTTCGAGGGGCCTCTCGCTCTCCTGCTGTATCTGATACAGAAGCATAAGCTGGATATACACGACATACCCATAATATCCCTGGTGGAGCAGTACCTGGACTGCATCAGCAGCATCAGCGACGATATGGACGGTGCGGGCGAGTTTTTGGAAATGGCCGCACGTCTGATATACATCAAGACCATATCCCTGCTGCCCCGCCGCGAGGAAGCCGAGCGGCTGAAGGAAGAGCTGCAGGGGCGGCTGATAGAATACTCCTTATGCAAGGAGGCGGCCGACGCTCTGCGTGAGCGTTATCTCCCTGCTCCCTACACGGTGCGTCCTCCCCTGCCTGTCAGGACGGAGACGGTATACTCCATGCATCACGATGTGTCGGAGCTCCTTGCCGCGGCAAAGGCGTTCAGCAGCAAGCCCGCTAAGGAAGCGCTGACGTCATCGGTGTTCACGAAGTTCGTATCGAGGACCTTCGTATCGGTCACATCCAAGATGCTCTACGTCATCAAGACCCTGTATCAGACGGGGCGGTGCTCGCTGACGGGCATATTCGACGGGATGACCGACCGCTCCGAGCGTGTGGCTACGTTCCTGGCCGTACTGGAGCTCACCAGGAACGGTAGAGTGCTGTTGAGCGACGACAATACCGAGATCTGGACAAACAACAACTACACAGGCGCCGATGAGGTGTCTCAGTTCGATATACCGGAGAAGATGGAAAATGAGGCTCAGTGAGAAACAGGCGGTGCTGGAGGCAGTTCTGTTCGCCAGCGGAGATCCCGCCGAGCCCGAGCGCATAGCCGCTGCCGCCGATATAGACCGCGGAGCTCTGGCAGGTCTGGCGGACTCGCTCAACGAGGCATACGCCGAGAACGGCAGTTCCCTTGTGGTGCTGTGTCTCGGAGGCTTCTATCAGCTGGCGGTGCGCACCGAATACTTCGAGGCGGTCAAGACCATGGCCGACACGAAGAAGTTCGCGCCCCTGTCACAGGCTGCCATGGAGGCGCTGACCGTGATAGCGTACAATCAGCCCGTCACGAAGAGCTTCGTGGAGCATATCCGCGGAGTGGACTCCTCGGGCGTGGTGAATATGCTGGCGGAGAAGGGGCTGATCGCGGAAGCGGGACGTCTGGAGCTCCCCGGAAGGCCCATAGCCTACGTGACGACGGATGCGTTCCTGCGCTGTTTCGGGCTCTCCTCCCTTGAAGAGCTGCCGCCTCTCCCCGAGCGGTCGGGCAGCCAGGACGAGCATACAGAGCATACAGACGATGAGGTGTCGTTATGACCGTACTCAAGATCATAGGTATCGTGCTCCTCGTCATACTGATCCTGCTGATCATACTCCTGAATATCCCTGTCCGCGTACACGCGGCATACCTTGGGCGCAGGTTCAGCCTTGACGTGAAGTACCTATTCCTCAAGGTCTACGAGTTCGCTGCGGGCGGCGATGAGCTGGCTGCAGCCCATGATGGTACGGACGAGGAACTGTTGGACGAAGATCTGATAGACGACGATATCGGCGGATCTGCGTCCGAGGACAATATCCCCGATGACACCCAGGGGCAGGAGGCAGAGGTAGCACCTGCCGAGGCATCATCTACCGGGG
>JAFYEQ010000177.1 GCA_017544185.1 Oscillospiraceae bacterium | reverse complement strand
CTTCATGCTCTCCGTCAGCTTCTCGTTAAGGTCTTCCTCTGCGGTGATACCTGCGAACTTAGCGTAGTCCTCGCCCATCTCGTCGTCTACTACCTCGATGACGCTCTGTGCGGTGATGACGCCGATCAGCTTGTTGGCGTTGTCAAGGACGGGTATGGAGTCCTCGGAATAGCTCTTGAGCTTCTCGATACAGTCATCTATGGTCTCGTGAGCGTAGAGATAGGGGAACGACGTGACGACCACGTCCTTCAGGTCGTCGCCGCTGCGGGCGGTGATAAGATCCTTCAGGTCGATCGCTCCGCAGAAGTCCCCGTCCTCGTCGGTGACGAAGAGGGTGGAGATGTTGTCGTTCTTGGCTGCCTGACGCACCAGCTCCTTCATGGCCTGCTTTATGGACAGGTCGTTTCGTATCTCGATGAAGTCGGTGGTGATGCGGCTGCCGATCTCGTCCTCGTCGAAGGACGCTACCAGGCGTATCTCGTCTCGTATATCGGGCTTCAGCGCGTCTATGATCAGGGCACGCCTGTTCCGGTCGATAGAGTGCAGCAGAGCAGCTGCGGTATCGGTCTCGAGCTCGCCCATGACGGCAGCAGCCTTGCTAAGATCCATCTCGGCAACATATGAGCCTGCCTTGTCCTCATCGACGTACTCGAATATCTCTGCCACCATGACAGCCTTGCATATACGGAACAGCTTCCTGCGGCTCTTCTCGTCAAGGTCCTCCAGCACCGAAGCGATGTCGTTGCCATGGTAGTCATCCAGACGCTGCTGGATGTACTTCGGGGATCCCTTCCCCGTGATGATGTCTATTATCTCGCCCTCGTAGTTGGGGCGCTCCGACTGATCCGCGTGCAGCTCTTCTGTCTGCACGCCCGCCGCAGCGGGACGGTCGGTCTCAAAGATGTCTTCTTCCATTCCCTTTCCTCCTTAGATATTATCGGAGGACAAAAGGGCTCCTTACCTGTGTATATGCGGAAAGGATCCGTAAGGCGATGAGGAACGCACCGCCGGGATATCGCCCTTTTGACCGCAACTGTCGCCTGACGGCACGATGATCACCTCTTTTTGTGTTGATGTAAGCTCCGACAGGGGGAGCTGTGTTATCCCAGATGAAGGGTATTGAGCAGAAGGATCCAGCTCATGCCGTAATAGGTAACTACGGCCACAAGGTCGTTCATGGTGGTTATCAGGGGGCCTGATGCCACGGCGGGATCGATCTTGATCTTCTTGAAGAACAGGGGTATGAGGGTGCCCACGGTGCCCGATATCAGCATCGCCACCATGAGGGAGAGCCCTATACAGCCCGATACCGCGAAGGAGAAGGTCATATCGCGGTGCTTGAATATCATTATGTACAGCCCTGTGATGACACAGGAGAGAGCGCCCAGCAGCAGACCGTTGCACAGTCCCACGCGGGACTCCTTGAATACCAGATGGGCCTTCTGCTTGCCTGTGAGGGCTTCGTCGGTGAGTACGCGTATGGTCACGGCCAGTGACTGGGTGCCCACGTTGCCCGCCATATCCAGTATCAGCGACTGGAACGCCATTATCAGCGACAGACGGGATATCACATGCTCGAAGGCGCCGACCACGCCCGATACCAGAGAGCCCAGAGCCAGCAGTATCAGCAGCCATGGGAGACGCTTCTTCATGCTCATGAGCAGGGGCTCGTGCAGATCTTCCTCTGCGGTCAGACCT
>JAFYEQ010000176.1 GCA_017544185.1 Oscillospiraceae bacterium | reverse complement strand
CTACTTCACCGATGTGCTCTACCGCATGATGTTCCTGACGCTGCTGTCATTGGTGCCCTGTACCCTGTACGTCAAGGTACTGTCGGACATCAATACGGTATACCTGTCGATCATCGCGATCCTCAACGTGACCATATTTCTGGTATACGCCCGCTCCAAGCGGCAGGAGGGCACCAAGGGCTCTGGCACGCAGGCGGCCCTGCTGTCGGCGGCTATGTTCGTCTTCGTGCTGCTGGTGGTATCCTCTGCCATACCCAAAGAGGATCAGGCACGGTTCTACGACCGTTTCGAGGAGCTGTTCATGGACATCGACAATGCCGATCAGCTCAACGGTGACTATACCAACTTCAGCGAGATGTCCGGCAACGCGGACAACTTCCGCGGCTTCAAGGAGCGCAGGCTCTTTACCGTGCAGGTGGGCTATGCGCCGTACTTCAAGAGGCAGACCTTCGACTTCTACGACTTCGATATAGACCGATGGAACAATGAGGGCTCGGACTTCTCCGACATCGCCTATACCCCCGAGGAATGGGAGGAGCTCCACTCGCACCTGGGACTGACCGAGCTCAGGCAGGCGATAATACGCACAGATCAGCTCTCCGAGGGCTTCGTGGAAAAGTATCATCAGTCCTCGCTGGTGGGGTTCGACGGGCTCAAGGACGATGTGATCACATCCGTCGTGACCTCCGAGAAGTTCCCCGCCATGTACTTCCTGTCGCCCTCCCGCATCATATCGGTCCATCCCTATGGCGCGGCTCACTATGACAACTACAACGTTACCCGCAGCGGTGTGTTCCGCTTCGACAACTATCCGCATCCCTACGAGTTCACCTACGCTGTGGACAGCTACGAGGACATCATGTCCCGCGGGTACTGGTTCGCTCTGAGGGCGGGGGATATCTCCACCGAGGACGCGCTGACCATGCTCCGTGAGATGGATACCATACTCACCGAGGCGGGTGAGGACGAGCTGGCAGCGGCTGCGAGGGCGCATATCGCCATGACCGAGGAGGCGCAGGAGTACAAGGCTATGACTGCCGCCAATACGGATCTGATATCCGAGAGCATACGGTCACTTGCTGAGGAGATCACCGCTCCCTACAAGTACGACTGGGAGAAGGCCAACGCTCTGGCGACCTACTTCCTGCAGAACGGCTTCCGCTACGATCTGGACTTTATCTCCGCGGACACCAGTCCCGAGTACTTCCTGTTCACATCCAAGCGAGGGAGCTGCTCCGACTATGCGGCTGCCTATACCCTTATGGCACGCTCTGTGGGTCTCACGGTCAGATATTGTGAGGGCTATGATCCGGACCCCTCCTCCAGAGAGAACGTATGGCTGGTCAAGGACTCGGGCTCCCACGCCTATCCGGAGGTATACCTCTACGGGCTGGGCTGGACGGTGTTCGAGCCTACGGTGCCCGGTGACTACAACGAGCTGACCGCCACCACAGGCGGCGTGCTGGCCAACCTGACTATCGACACGGACCTGATGACCACTATGTTCGTCATATCCGGCGTAATACTGGCAGTCATAGTCATAGCACTGATGCTCATACCACTGATAGCCGAGAGGCGCTTCATGCAGAGGCTGGAGCTTTCGTCTCCCGATGAGAGCCCCATACTGGCCTACGACCGCATCAAGGGCGAGGCCGATAAGCTGGTGAAGAACAAGGACGCCCTGACGGCGTACGAGCTGTCGGACAAGGTGGACCGCAAGACGGGCACGGTGTTCACGCCTGTGGCGTTCCTGCTGGAGAAGGTAGTATACGGCGGCGGCCACGCTACCGAGCAGGACAAGAGATCTGTCATAGACATGTATATCCGCACCCGTGAGGGCATAAAGCAGCATATCCGCGAACGGGCGAAGCAGGAAAGGAAGAAGTACCGATGAAGCTCGGAAAAGGCGATATAGCGGTGATCACGGGTGCCAGCTCCGGCATAGGTTCGGCGATGGCGCGTGAACTGTCCCGCAGGGGAGCGTTCGTGATAATCTCCGGCAGGAACAAGAAGGCACTTGAACTGCTGGCAGACGAGCTGGGACATGACAAGGCGGTGGTGATACCCGCCGACCTCGGTACGACAGAGGGCTGCAAAAGGCTGTATTCCGAGTCGCTCATGTACTCCCCGAACATACTTATAAACAACGCGGGCTTCGGGATCTACGGCCTGTTCAGCGAGACCGATGCGGACAGGGAGGCGCAGCTGATCGATCTGGACGTACGCGCCGTACATATCCTGTCAAAGCTCTACGGTGACGCCTTCGAGCGGCAGGGGGGAGTATATATCCTCAACGTGGAATCGCTGGCGGGGTTCATGCCCGGGCCTCTGATGTCCTCCTACTATGCGGCTAAGGCCTATGTGATCCGTCATACTCAGGCGGTATGGCTGGAGAAGCTGTTCACGGGCAGCAAGGTACGAGTATCCGTACTGTGCCCCGG
>JAFYEQ010000175.1 GCA_017544185.1 Oscillospiraceae bacterium | reverse complement strand
TCTGCATGGTGCTCGTTAAGCCCACCGATAAGTCGAAGCAAGGCTGATACAGCCCCCGTTCTCAAAAAAATTTATAGATAATACTTGCAATATACACATTTATGTGGTATGATATAAGCACGAATATTTTATTGGAGGTCAATATATGATCACAGCCGGCGATTTCAGAAATGGCATGACTTTCGAAGAGGACGGCAACGTGCTCCAGATAGTCGAGTTCCAGCACGTAAAGCCCGGTAAGGGCGCAGCGTTCGTCCGCACCAAGGTAAAGAACGTTATAACCGGATCCGTAGTAGAGAAGAGCTACAAC
Organism: Oscillospiraceae bacterium; assembly: GCA_017544185.1. GTDB lineage: Bacteria > Bacillota > Clostridia > Oscillospirales > Ruminococcaceae > Huintestinicola. The sequence goes on along the minus strand of JAFYEQ010000175.1, from coordinate 7,191 downwards.
CCCTCCGCTAAGTTCCCCTCTGCATTCGTAGAGCGCAAGGATATGGAGTATTCCTACACCGACGGTGAGCTGTACTACTTTATGGATCCCGAGACATATGAGCAGGTGCCCATCAGCTCCGCAGAGCTGTCCGACAACTTCAAGTTCGTCAAGGAGCAGATGATATGTAAGGTATGCTCCTACAAGGGCAAGGTATTCGCTGTTGAGCCTCCCAACTTCGTGGAGCTCCAGGTCACCCGGACCGACCCCGGCTTCAAGGGCGATACCGCTACCAACGCTACCAAGCCCGCTACTCTCGAGACTGGCGCTGAGATCAAGGTGCCCCTGTTCATCGACGAGGGCGACATGATACGCATCGACACACGTACCGGCGAGTACATGGAAAGAGCGTAAGACTTTACTGTAAGACGCATAAGGGGGCTTTGTGATGGAATTCTCTTCGATCAGCGAAAAGGCCGCATATCTTCTCGGCCTTATCAAGGGCAAGAACGTCGATGACGAGATCACCGTGATGGCAGCCGAGCTGCTGCACGATATCGCTCGTACCGTTGACGACATGGGCAGGGATATAGACGATCTGGCAGATCAGGTAGATGATCTGGATCAGGAGCTGTCCTTCCTTGCCGATGACTACGACGAGGACGATGAGGATGAGGACGACGATGAGGACGTGTACAGCATGGCCTGCCCCAACTGCGGCGAGCAGATAGAGTTCGAGGAGAGCGTCCTTGAGGACGGTGTCCTCACCTGTCCCGCCTGCGGCACACCTATCGAAGTAGGCCTGGCCGACGACGACATGGAAGACTGATCAAGAATATAAGCAATTTGTTTCGGGGCGAGGTGAAGTATGCACTGCATACCATTCCTCACCGGCAGTATAGTCTGCGAGCCGTGTATACGGCATGAAACGGTGTGACTCCGTTACCGACGGTATAGTCCGGATGGAAGAAACAAGATACGCTGAAGTATCCGCCCCCATAGGGACAGGTGCGCGTGTGCGCCTATGTCTCCCGAGGGCGGTGTCTTTTTAGAGAGACAAATTGCTCATATAATAACACAAAAGGAGCATTTGTCATGAAAAAAGAGATCTCAAATGTACGCTGGATGACCGTTACCGCACTTATGGGAGCACTGGCAGCGGTGCTGGAGATGCTGAACTTCCCCATACCCGCTCTGATACCGGGCTTCATCAAGTTCGACGTGTCCGAGATGCCCGCTCTCATATCCTCCTTCGCGCTGGGTCCCGTGTCGGGCATGTGCGTATGCCTGATCAAGAACCTGGTGAAGCTGGTACTGGGCTCCTCCACCGCCGGTGTAGGCGAGCTGTCCAACTTCATACTGGGCTGCGCCTTCGTAGTGCCCGCAGGCCTGATCTACAAGTCCAGGAAGACCAAGACCACGGCTATGATCGGCTCTGTGGTCGGCGCTGTGACTATGGCGCTGTTGAGCGTGGTATCCAACTACTTCGTGATATACCCCATTTACGCCAAGGCATTCGGCGGTATGGAGGCTATCATCGGCGCGTACAAGGCCATCGACCCCAAGGCCGACACACTGATGTACTGCCTGCTCAGGTTCAATATGCCCTTCACCCTTATCAAGGGACTGGCAAGTGCGGGCATCACAGCGGTGGTATACAAGCATATCTCACCCATCATCAAGAAGGCAGACCCGAGAGCGACACACACCGCTTCCGAGTGATCTGCGGCTCTTAAACTAAGGAGGGCGGCCGATGAAGTATCCCAACAGGTATGTGGCGGCGATAGTGCTGCTGTTCGCCGCCTATCTCGTGGTCATAGTGGGCGGGCACATCGCCCGCAGGAACGACAGCCCCGTAACAGTCGATATGGGCACGGGGGACGCGGCAGTGACCGCTGTGAGCGATGATGACAGCGTCCGCGGGCTGCCCGTCAGCGAGACATCCGCCTTCATCGACCTTACCTCCGATGACCCGATCGACGTGATCGTCCCGGACAGGTCCATCCCGGAAGATACGACAACGGAACAGACCCTCCCCTCACGTCCCGACCCGTCGGGACGGGTGAACATCAACACCGCCTCACGGGAGGAGCTCATGACCCTCACGGGGATCGGCGAGAAGACCGCCGACGCTATCATCGCCTACCGCGAGATAGCCCCCTTCGAGACCGCCGACGAGATAATGCAGGTCAAGGGCATCGGCGAAAAAAAATATGCCGCCATCAAAGACGACATATGCGTATGATAAGGGACGCAGCTGCCAGGGACAAGAGACAAGGGACAAGTATCAGGACCCGTAGGGGCGCACCTGTGTGTGCGCCCTTTCTTCTATGCGTTTTTCCATCGTTTCCCCGAAAAACGAACGTCCCCGTCCATCTCAACTCTCAACTCTCCACGTTCAACTCTGACGAACTCTCCACGTTCAACTCTGACGAACTCTCCACGTTCAACTCTGACGAACTCTCCACGTTCAACTCTGACGAACTATTCGCTCATCTTTTTGAGGAAGGCGCGGGTGCGCTCGTTGGAGGGATGGTCGATCACATCGGCGGGAGAGCCCTGCTCGATGATGACGCCGCCGTCCATGAATATCACGCGATCCGACACGGCGCGGGCAAAGGCGATCTCATGGGTCACGATCACCATGGTCATCTTCTCCGCCGCCAGCTCACGCAGTACCTTCAGTATCTCCGCGGTGAGCTCCGGGTCCAGCGCGGAGGTGGGCTCATCGAAGAATATCATCTGCGGATCCATGGCAAGGGCGCGGGCGATGGCCACGCGCTGCTTCTGACCGCCCGAGAGCTGATATGGGTAGTGGTCGGCCCGTTCCGACAGGCCCAGCTTTTTCAGCAGCTCCCGCGCCTCCTTCTCCACCTCGTCACGCGGTCTCTTCATGACGTGTATGGGCGCGTCGGTGATGTTGCCCATCACGCTGAAGTGGGGGAACAGTTCAAAGCTCTGGAACACCAGACCGAAGTAGGTCTTTATTCGGCGCATATCCGCCTTTGATGCGTATACCGCCTTGCCGTCCACGGTGGTGACGGCTTTCTCCCCGGAGTAGGCTATCTCGCCGCTGTCCACGGTCTCCAGCATGGTCATGCACCGCAGGAAGGTGGTCTTGCCCGAGCCCGAGGGACCCAGTATGGATATGACCTCGCCCTTCTCCACCGTCATGCTTATGTCCTTCAGGACTTCGTTGCCGTCGAAGGACTTCTTTACGTTCTTCACTTCGAGCAAACTCATCTTACCGTCCCCCTGTCATCTGAAATAGCTCATTTTCTTCTCGATGTACGCCATCACTGCAGCGACCACGGCATTGCCGATGTAGTAGAACAGACCTGCCACGAACAGCGGGAGTATCGTAGTCTCGGCGGCTGCCACCTGCTTCGCGATGGTGAACATCTCCGCGTAGGATATGGCGAAGGCAAGGGAGGTGTCCTTTACCAGCGTTATGACCTCGTTGGTGATCGAGGGTATGATGTTCTTGACCATCTGCGGGAATACTATACGTATGAAGCGCTGCTGAGGGGTATACCCCAGTATCTGTGCAGCCTCGTACTGTCCCTTGTTCACCGACTGTATCCCTGAGCGGTAGATCTCCGCGAAGTATGCCGCATAGTTGAGCGTGAAGCCGATGATCACTGCCATGAAGCGGTAGGACGTGGATGTGGATATGCCGAAGACATAGTAGGGCCCGAAGAACACCACCAGCAGCTGCAGCATCAGGGGCGTGCCCCTGAATATGGATATGTACAGCCTTACGATATTGCGCAGCACTACGTTCTGCGACATCCTGCCGAACGCCACCAGCAGACCCAGCGGCAGAGCGAACAGGAGCGTCAGGAAGAATATCCCCACGGAGGACACCAGGCCCTCCAGCAGCTCTCTGCATATGTATATCAGGTCATCTGCCGTCGGCCCGTCATCGTCTGAAGGGAGCTCATCGTCTGTATCGCTCGCAGCGACGGCAGCGTTCTTTTCCAGACATACACTTGAGGAAAGCTCCCACTTGTCGGCGATCTCCATGAAGGTGCCGTCGTCCAGCATCTCGAACAGCGACTCCTGCACCTTGTCGCGCAGCTCCGTGTTCCCTTTGAGGAAGCCGACACCGTATTTCTCCGAGGATATGGGGTCGGGCAGCACGGTATAGCCCTTGCGGGACTTCACCTCGTAGTTCGCCACACCTACGTCAAGGCATACCGCATCCACCGCGCCCGAGTCCAGGTTCAGGAACGCACTGTTGTAGTCCCCCACCTGCGACAGCTCCGCGAAGGACGCACAGAGCGCCTTGTTCTCGTCCGTGGCGTCATCTCCCGTCAGCGCCTCCAGCGCAGAGGAATCCGCCTGTACGCATACCACCTTGCCCGCCAGATCAGCAGGAGAGGATATGCCCGAGCTGTCCTTGACCACTACCACCTGCGAGTTGTCCACATAGGGCACGCTCCAGGTGTACTCATCCTCACGGCCGTCGATGGTGAAGCCGTTCCATATGCAGTCTATGGCGCCTGTCTCCAGCTCCAGATCCTTGGAGTTCCAGTCGATGGGCTGCTTCACCAGCTCCCAGCCGCGGCGCTTACACACCTCCTCGGCCAGATCCAGATCGAAGCCTACGTATTCGCCGCTGTCATCCTTGTAGCCATAGGGCGGGAACTCCGCATCGAAGCCCACGGTAAAGGTCATGTCCTCGGCATATACCACCGGGACAGCGCTCATCATCACAGCCGAAGCGGCCAGCGCCGCCAGCATCCGTTTTATCATATCATCACCTTCAATGTCGTTCATCGGTGCATCAGGATGTTATCACGGTATCATTATACCATATGCGGCTCATTTAGTCAATAGGAACATACGTCCCTGTGCCCTATGTGATCATTCTCCGAAAAACAAAAATTACCCTTGACTAACTCATCAGTATGTGATATAATAGCATCACTGTTCTCTCCGCCCGTTACATAAGGAGGTATATCATGTTCGCACATATGGTGAAAAGCGAGTATTTCTGTTCTCCCCGTGAAAACAAAGGCGTTATCGAGATGGCAAAGAGGGATGTGGACAGGTTCATCTACGAACACGTAGATGCCCACATCAACACCCCTGCTACTATCGTGGTCATCTTTGAGCAGCTGGTCAACAAGGACGGCAGCAGCGAGCCCGGAGAAGGCAAGGAGAGCGAGTGGATCCCCTGCAAGATGGAGGGCACCAGCGGCAGAGACGCTAAGATCCTCCCCACACAGCTCAACGCCATCGGGATCAGATGGGTGCTCACATACCTCAGAGAAGTCGAGTGATACTAAAAGCGCCGCAGCGATGCGGCGCTCAATGTCTTTAAGTACCTTGCATCATCCTTAAAATTTGCTATTGATTTTCTCGGGATAATGTGGTACAATAGGATCAGATAGGGATGTATCTGTAAGGAGCCGATCTATGACCAGAGATATGGAAGTAAAAACACCGGAACAGATAAGAGAAAAGATCCTCGCCAAAATACCCGAATTCAAGCTCATGGATGACACGTATATGTCAGCATTTTTCAATGGCCGCCGCGATCTGATAGAGTTTGTACTGCGGATCATCATGAACGACGATAAACTCGTAGTTACGAATGACAAAACTCAGAAGGTGCTGAAAAACCTGCAGGGTCGCTCTTTGATCCTTGATGTCGATGCGATATTTGACAACAAGGAGGTCGACATTGAGGTGCAACAGGAAAACAAAGGGGCCAAGCCTAAACGTGCAAGGTTCCACAGCAGTATGATGGATGCGAATGCTCTCTTGCCCGATCAGGACTTTGATAAGTTACCGGAAACATATGTTATTTTTATCACATCCCGTGACTACTGGGGCAAAGGGCTCCCGGTCTATACAGCCGACCGCCGTATAAAAGAGCTTGACATGATGCCTTTTGGAGATGAACAGCATATAATATACGTCAATGGCGAGAACGCATCGGATACCCCTCTTGGCAAGCTGATGCATGATTTCAAGTGTTCACAGCCAAAGGATATGTATTATAAAAACTTAGCCGACAGAGCCAACCATCTAAAAAATTCCGAAGGAGGTCGTGAAGAAATGTGCAAGATCATGGATGAGATCAGCGCTGACAGAGAGCGTCAGAGAGCAGTTCGCATAGCTATCAACCTTATCAACAGAGGTAAGGATACCGCACAGGAGATCGCAGACCTTACAGGCCTGACAGTCGAAGAGATCGAACAGCTTGCAGCTCAGCTAGCTTCTATCACCGCATAGAACACAATAGAGCACATTCCCTTCACAGGGGGTGTGCTCTTCTTTTTGTCTTGGGAAACGATGGGTAATACAGGAGCGGCGGGGGCAAGCCCCCACCCTACGGTATCATTGCAAATAATAACGCAGAATAAACGTTACCGAGCCGCAGATAAGCGGTCCCGCAGGCAAACATCAACGAAATGGCCGCCGGCCATGCCGGCCCGACCTATTCGAGGATGAAGATGAGGATGCGGGAGCTCTTGTAGTGGTCGGTGCAGCTGATCTCACCGCGGAAGCCGATGTCATCGGCGATGCGCTGGATGTCCGTCACACCGTCGGAGTCGGGAAGAGTGAGATCGCTCAAAGTGGTGTCATAGAGCTCAGCGGAGCCCAGCTCGATCATGAACCAGTCGCGGCCGCTGTCGATGCATCCGCGGCACTTTTCGGAGATCACCTCCAGCGCCTGAGCGTAACTGTCAGCGTAGCAGCCCTCGTGTACCGACCAGCGCATATCCGAGCTGTCGGCCGCGGGCGGATCGCCCATGGAGCGGCTTATGGAGCGCTGATCCTGCAGATCCGCGTCGCTCACGAGGAAGTAGCTGTACAGCACCATGTCGGGGCATCGTGCCAGGAGCGCATCAGCAGGCTTGTCCCAGCCCACGTCGATGTGGTACCAGCCGTCACCCAGCTTCACCATGTTCCACATGTGGTCTATGTCGGTGAAGCCCGTCACGATCATGTTCTCGATCCCCGCCAGATTGCACAGGTAGCTGAACGCCTTGGCGTAGCCCTCGCAGAGGGCCTTCTTCTCCACCAGAGCACCGTATATCGAATCGGCGTATTCATCGTCAGACGTGCTCTCCACATTGCGCACCAGATAGTCGTGGAACACCTTCAGCTTGTCGTAGTCGCTCATGGAGCTGTCGGTCATGGCGACGATCTTCTTTGCCTCCGCCTCTACCTCCGACAGCATAGTGTTGACCTCGC
>JAFYEQ010000002.1 GCA_017544185.1 Oscillospiraceae bacterium | reverse complement strand
GTTGACCGAGGACTGTATCACCACATTGGACAGCGAGAAGAGCATTCCCTGAAATCCTGCGGGTACACCTATCTTGAGTATCATGATGAGCTTTGAGGAGGATATACGCAGTTCTCGTATCACCAGCTTGAAGGGGCCGTCCTCCATTATCATACCGCGCACTATCAGCAATGCCGACAGCGCCTGTGATATCACGGTAGCCAGAGCGACACCGCGTACTCCCATCTGCAGAGGTATGACGAATATGAGGTTGAGTATCACGTTCAATATACCCGATATCAGCAGATAGTACAGCGGTCGTTTTGTATCTCCTGAGGCGCGGAGCAGAGCCGCACCAAAGTTGTATACCATATTTGGTATCATGCCGAGGAAGTATATGCGCATATAGCTGGCAGCCAGAGGGAGTATATCCACAGGGGTGCTCATCAGCATGAGCGCTCCTTCACAGCAGAAGAAGCCGACTATCGTCATGATAAGACCGCTCACAAGGCTGACCATCATAGATGTATGTATCGTATCCGACAGATCATCGTACAGCTTTGCCCCGAAGAATCGGGCCGCGGTGACGTTGGCGCCTATGGATAGCCCTATGAACAGATTGACCATCAGGTTCACGAGCGAGGAGGTGGAGCCCACTGCTGCAAGAGACTCTTCTCCTGCAAAGCGTCCGACCACCACTATATCCGCAGCATTGAAAAGCAGCTGCAATATGCTCGAAAACATGAGGGGCAGCGAGAACGAGATCATCTTGGGAAGTATCTCTCCCTCGCACATAGCTATCTTGTAGTTTTTCATTATGTCCTCAATCAAATATGAAAAGCAAGATCCTGCATCTTGCTTTTCTACATATCCCGGTATCCCCGGAGGACCCTATGACATAACGCATATGCCATAGGCATCTCTCGGTCATGACCGAGCTATTCGACAGTTATCTTGTATACATCGACAGGCATCCCCATGCTGCGGAAAGCCAGCTCATTTATCTCACTAGCTTTATGTCCTGCATCCTCCACATAAGCAAGTATCGTAGGGTACATGAACACCACGGTAGTCTCATCATACGCATCAGCGGGCACCTCTATCTTATCATCGCCGATGATGACCATCATCCCCACAGGGGACATGGGGGAGGCATTACCGCTCGTGGTATACTCAGCAGCGATAGCGGATGTGTCCGACATGAGATCCGTAGATATCAGCATCTCTGACAGCTTTATGGAGCATGAGATATCACTTCCCATGACCTCTTTGTGTATCGCGGGCTCGATAGATGTGCGGTTGTACATAGGAGCATCAGCAGCATCGTTGATCTCATCGATAGAGCTCTCAGTTGCGGATGAAGCCTCCGACCCATCTGATATAGCAGTCTCAGAAGCATCAGACACCGTCGTCTCAGACGACGCAGCAGCCGTTGTAGTCACTGTGGTGACAGTAGTCGTCACAGTGGTAGTCTCAGTAGTAGTCACAGTAGTGGTGACAGCCTCTGTCTCAGCCTCCGTCTCGGTAGTAGTGGCCTCTGTCACCTCGGTAACGACGGGGGCAGGTGCAAAGAGCATCTTAGGTACGATAAGTACCGCCGCTATGATCAGAGCAGCCACAAGACATATGGCCACTATAGGACCCATGGGAGTCTTCGGCTTCTGGGGCGCGGGAGGCTCGTCAAGATCCATAGACAGAGCCTTATTGCGAAGCTCTGTAGCCTTCTGAACGTTTACGGCGTTCTCTATGGTCTGGTCGCGGCGAGTCTTACCATCGAAAGAGGGACCTTCAGTCTTTGAAGACTTTTGTTCGGTCTTGGTGGTCTTCTTTTCCTCTGCAGCAGGGGTCTCTATACCGTCTATCTTCTTGATAACGGGTATATCCTCAAGGGCTTCCTCCAGCTCCTTGCGGGTCTCCTCTGTATCTACCTTGACAGACTGTTTCTTATCGGTATCATCGGGAACGTCTTCGGTTTCGGAAGATCCTTCTTCATCCTCAGTGTCGTTCTCGTCCTTATCTGTTTCTTCTTTGATGCTCGGCATCGGTCTTATCTCAGGAAGATCGCTCTCGAGAACGGCGACGGTATCGTCGTCATCCTCTTCTTCTATCGTCACCTTTGCACCGCACTCGGGGCAAAACCTGCTGTCTTCAGCTAACTCAGCCCCGCACTCACTGCACTTAGGCATCCTTATCCCTCCGTATAGAACCGCTGCACGGCAGTATATGTCTCATCAGGTCCGATCTCTTCATAACCCGTGATATCAGCGGGCTGATCCATATTGGGCGCATTGACCTGCGCAGTCATAGGCTCGGGGCAGAAGTAACCCATCTTGCCCTCATGGTTCCATATGATCCAGAATCTATATTTATCATCGACTTCGTTGTATATGCTCTTGCCGGAGACGGTATCGGTCATGACCACGCCATGGAAAGGCTTGCCCTTTACATCCAGCTTGCCGCCAATGAACATATCATTGCATATATCCCTCAAAACAGGACAAGTACCGCTGATATACTCCTTGTCCGCATTGGTCAGAGCCTTCTTCTTGCCCGTGGGGAGCCATCTGCGTTTGTTGAAGAGTATCCGCTGTTCAGCAGGCACTCTGAGCCTTACATCCTCCTGTTTGCCGTCGGCAGTGAAAGG
>JAFYEQ010000174.1 GCA_017544185.1 Oscillospiraceae bacterium | reverse complement strand
TACTCAGCTTCGTGCTGCTGCCTCTGGCGCAGACGATCGGCGCGGAGGAGGTCACTGATGTGACGGTGACCTCCTTTGAGACGGGCTCGCTGTCCTCTGCCATAGATATGGCAAAGGACGGCACCGACCTCAATAACGTTTCGTCCATATCTGTCTCCGGCGGTACGCTGAACGATGCCGATTATCAGGCCATATGCGGCTATCCCGATATAGTCCTCCTGGACCTGTCGGGAGCTGATACCAAGGACGGGAAGATACCCGACGATGCGCTGTCCTCCCGCAACAAGCTGGAGAGCGTATACCTCCCTAAGAACACCGTGTCCATCGGCTCCAACGCCTTCTCACAGGACCGTACGATCACTACGCTGATGATGCCTTCCTCCGTAAGGTCCATAGGTGACGGCGCCTTTGAAGGGTGCGAGGGGATGACACGTTTCGACATACCCGCTGAGACGGAGAGCATCGGCGTCCGCGCCTTCTATGACTGCAAGGCGCTCAGTGAGTTCGTCGTCCCCGCAGGGATCACCGAGATACCCGAGGCATGCTTTGCGCAGACTGCTCTCACGTCGCTGATACTCGGCCCTCAGGTGACGGAGATCGGCAGCAGGGCCTTCGAGAACTGCCACGACCTGACGGATATATACTGCTACGGCGACGCTCCCTCGTTGGGCGAAGCCGCTTTCCAGAACTGCAAGATCACCGTCCACGCCAAGGACGGAGCAAAGGGCTTTGAGGATATGCAGGCCGCTGCCTCCAACTGGGTGACGCTCTCCTTCGACCTGACAGGGGAATATTCCGCGCCCAAGTCCGACAACGCCGCTCCCGCGTCCGAGAACGATACATCGCCGGATACGGCTCCCGCAGATACGGCTCCTGCCGAGACAGCACCGGAAGATACGGCGCCTGTGGATGACGCTTCCGAGGAGACAGCACTGACCACGGCCTCACAGTCGGAGGAGCCTTCAAGATGGATGGAGCCCGCTCCCGCTCCAAAGGACGACGGGACGCCTTCCAGATGGATGGTGACCACCTCGCCGCTGGTGCTGATCATCATAGTGGTGCTCAGCATAGCTGTGGGCGTACTTGGCGTACTGGCGTTCAGAAAGAAGAAATGACGCAGCAAAGCAGATACAGATACATAGGAAACGTCGGATAAAGCATCTGCATCCATGTTGGCAACGTTTTCGTAGGGCGGGGCTCGCCCCCGCCGCTTCGAGCCGTTCTGCATACCCATCGTTTCCATAAGATATGATACATAAGGAGATGCCATAATGGAACGACCCATTAGCCCCAATAAGACCATATCCGCACTGATGGACAATGTCGAGAACGTCATCGTGGGCAAGAGGAACGCCATCGGACTGGTGGTGACCGCTATGCTCACAGGCGGACATATCCTCATAGAGGACGTGCCCGGCGTGGGCAAGACACAGCTGGTGTCTGCGCTGGCCAGGTCCTGTGACGGTATATTCGGACGTCTGCAGATGACCCCCGATGTCATGCCTACGGATATAACGGGCTTTACGCTCATAGATCCCACCACCCACTCCAGAGAGTTCCGCAAGGGCGCGGCATTCTGCAACTTCCTCCTTGCCGATGAGATCAACCGTGCTTCGCCCAAGTCCCAGTCGGCGCTGTTGGAGATCATGGAGGAGGGCCAGGTGTCCATCGACGGCGAGACCTATACCCTCCCCCAGCCCTTCATGGTGCTGGCGACCCAGAACCCTGTGGAGACCTACGGCACCTATCATCTGCCCGAGGCTCAGATGGACAGGTTCCTGATGAAGATCAGCATGGGCTACCCAAGTGCCAGAGACGAGAAGGAGATACTCGAGAAGAACGAGCAGCGCAGATCTGCAAAGGCGCTCTCTCCCGTGGTGTCCTGCGAGGACGTGACAGCACTTGCATCCCTTGCCAATGAGGTGCGCTGCACGGACAGCATCAAGGAGTATATCATAGCACTTGCCGATGCCACCCGTAAGGCAGACTTCATACGTCTGGGCGTGTCTCCCCGAGGGAGCATAGCCCTTTACCGCGCTTCCAAGGCCTTCGCTCTTGTACAGGGACGCGACTATGTGATCCCCGACGACGTGAAGGTGCTGGCTCCCTTCGTGCTGGCTCACCGTCTGATACTCACACCGAAGGGACGCTCCGCCTACGGCAGCAGCGAGGACGCTGTGGCGCAGATACTCAACACCGTGGCTGTCCCGGTGAAGTGACGGGCTCGCGGTAAGATCGGTATATCATGGATAAAAAGAAGATCATAGAGGGCCTGTTCGGCTACGCGGTATCCATCGCGCTGGTCGTGATATTCGCCCTGTACCTCAGCGGCAGAGTGGGATGGTTCCTGCTGGCTGCGTTCCTGTCGGCACCGCTGCTCTCGATACTGCTGGCGCTGCTGTTCAGGAACAAGATATACGTCACGCTGGACACTGACAGCGTGATACTCACAAAGGGCGACCGCATCAGCATCGACGTGACGGTGGGGAACTCCTTCTGGCTCCCGACGCCGCCCATATTCCTGGAGGGCGCGTCCACGGTGGGCACGGAGCTTGAGGTATCCCGCTTCAACTGCTCGGTGATGCCTCTGTCGGAGGAGAGCATAAGCCTGGAGTACCGCGCCAAGGTCAGCGGCCCCTACGATGCGGGCATAGCCAGTGTGGTGATGACCGACTGGTTCGGCCTCATATCCTTTGAGCTCAAAAACGCCGATCCCAAAAAGCTCAAGGTGCGCATAAACGTGATCCCCGACATAGCCGAGGTGCCCTTCACCAACAGGATATTCCGTCAGGCGACGGAGCTGACGGCTATGGCCGATGACAGTGAGGACACCATATCCTCAGCTGAGACCCGCTACGGCGGATCCCCGGGATACGACAACCGCGAATACGTCCCCGGAGATCCGCTCAAGCGTATCAACTGGAAGCAGTCGGCTAAGAGAGGCATGCTGCTGGTACGCCTGGATGATGAGACCGCAGCCAGCTCCATATCCATCGTGCTCGACCATTATCTGGACAGGGAGCATGTAAAGAAGCTGTTGTTCCATTCGTCCCAGCGTATCATAGGCGACTCCTTCGAGGAGCTGGCAGAGCTGGCGGTGCAGTGGTCGGTG
>JAFYEQ010000173.1 GCA_017544185.1 Oscillospiraceae bacterium | reverse complement strand
CAGGCGGCATCAAGACCGTCACCTTCTTCGCGGTGATCCTCAATGCTGTGGCATACATCCGCGACAGGAAAGAGACGGTCATATTCGGCAGGCGCTTCTCGGAGAACTCAGTACAGAAGGCTGCCGCCATTGCTACGGTGAGCCTCGGGGCATCGCTGTTCATGACGCTGTTGCTCATGACCACGGACGGCGTATCTCTTACGGACGGTCTGTTTGAGACACTGAGCGCTACGTGTACCGTGGGGCTCTCCAGAGGACTGACCTCCTCGCTCACCACAGGCGGCAGGATAGTCATCATCATCTCCATGTTCTTAGGGCGCATAGGGCCTATATCCATGGCGCTCTTCTTCTCGGGCAGGGGATCGGACAAGAACAAGTTCAGCTTCGCACAGGGACGTTTTATAGTAGGATAGGTGTATATATGAAGTCAGTAGTAGTATTCGGTCTCGGACGCTTCGGCAAAAGGCTGGCCCTCAGCCTCAGCAAGGCAGGAGCAGACGTTATGGCTGTAGACAAGGATGAGGAGATAGTGGCATCGGTAGCCCCGGAGGTGACCTATGCCGCCGTGGCAGACCTGTCCAACGCCGACGCCATATCGGGGCTCGGGATATCCAATATGGATATCGCAGTAGTGGCGGTGACATCGGACTTCGCCGCAGCTATACTCGCGGTGGTCATATCCAAAGAGATGGGCATACCCTATGTCATAGCCAAGGCCTCCAGCGAGCGCATGGGCGTCATACTCAAGAGGACGGGCGCAGACAAGGTGATATACCCCGAGGCGGAGATGGGTGAGCGCACTGCGCGTATCCTCGTGTCCAACGGGCTCTTGGACTATTTCGACATCGACGACGATCTGTGCATCGTGGAGATGAAGCCCAAGAAGGAATGGATCGGCAAGACCCTGAAGCAGCTGGATCTGCGCGGCAAGTACCACATCAATGTGGCAGCAGTCAGGTCCCATAATGAGATGCGCTCCTCCATCGATCCCAACAGGCCGCTGAAGGAGAACTCGGATCTTTTGATAGTCACCGAGAGGGAGAACCTCAAGGATCTGACAAGGAGCATAAAGTAGCGACACTAACGAACGCGGGGCGGTCATATGAGATACATCACCGACAGCATCGATGTGAGAGCAGATGACAGCGTCTTCGACGATGTGATAGAGTTCATAGTGGAAAGAGCCGCGAGGGCAGGTCTTAGCAACGAGGAGCAGAAGCAGATGCGCTTAGCGGCGGAGGAACTGTTCGGCAATATCATAGACCATGCCTATGAGGACACGGGCGACGTGACAGTGTCCGCGGGGCAGGATGATGCAGGAACCGCCTTCGTGATGAGCTTCTGCGACCACGGCGTGCCCTTCGACCCCACTGCTGTCAGCGCTCCCAAGGCGGCTGAGAGCATAAAAGATCTGAAGGTAGGCGGTCTGGGGATATTCCTTGCAGGGGAGCTCACGGACGAGATGACCTACCGTTATGACGGCGGGAATATACTTACAGCAGTAAAATATATCAAACGACAGGAGAACAGATCATGATAAATATCGATACTATCAAAGAAGGCAGCGAGCTCACAGTGAAGCTGGAGGGCGATCTGGACAGGACGACAGCCGCATCGACAGAGGAAAGAGTGCTTTCCGAGCTGGCGGGCGTGGAGCAGCTGATCATCGACTTCGATAAGCTGGCATATATCTCATCTGCGGGACTGCGTGTCCTGGTGAAGCTTTGCAAGCAGATGGAGGGCCATGGTACTATGGCTGTGATCAACGCCGATAAGAGCGTGGCAGATATAATATCCCTCAGCGGTCTCAAGGACTATCTGAACGTGAAGGAAAAGTGATCTGCCCGCTGCTGTGACCGTCCTGCGGGCGGTATGATCGGGTGAGGAGTATATGAGCAGTCTGACATATCTTATCGAACAGTATATCTGTAACAGAGAGCGTTTTGACTGCAGGAACGTGTATATGGCTCTGATGCGGTATGCAGAACGTCTGGCAGCGTCGGGGCATGATCTTCCCGTGATAGGGGAGATACTTGCGGATGTGGACGTCTTTACGACAGAGGAGCGGTCCCTTGAGCTCATAAAGGGTCTGGACATCGCGGGAAGATACGGCACAGGGGATATCGACGATGAGCTATGGTATAAGGTCGCTTTGGATGAATATCGCAGCGGCATCCTCGGACCTGCCTGTGATACGCTGTACTATTATCCGCGCTTTGCGGAGATGGCGGCGTTCCCGTATACGATAGAGTATTCACACATTACCGACGGGTACTACACCCGCGAGAAGAACGAAGACGGTACATATGTCATGGGCTATGAGGCGCTGGAGAGCTTCTGTGAAGAGTTCCTCGGTGCTCTGTGAGGATCTGTGAAAGAACAAAGGACGGCTGTCTCCGTGTAAGGCGGAGGACAGCCGTTTTGTCTATGATCATTCCCTGTTCTTGAGCACCTCTGCAGGGGTGATCTTCTTTACCTTGGCTACCAGCAGCTCGTTCACGATAAGGTATATCACCATCATTGCCGACCATATACCTATGGACTTGGCAGGGGAGAGGGATATATCCATACCGCAGGCAACGTTGGCTATGAAGGAGGGATATATCACATCCACCGCAGCCTTTGCAAGGGGGAGGCATATGAGCCCGCCCAGTGCCACCACGACCATATTGCCGTTGAGGTAGAGACTGCGTATCTCACGGGAGCGGTAGCCGAATATCTTGAT
>JAFYEQ010000172.1 GCA_017544185.1 Oscillospiraceae bacterium | reverse complement strand
TCGCCGTCGATGTTCTTGCCCACGGCAAAGGTGAGCTTGCTTCGGTTGTTGCTGAATTCCTCGGTATCGAGCACGTCTCTGATCGCGACGACGTCCTTGATCTTGTTGGGCACCTCTATGCCCACAGCAGCCTTGCCGGGTATAGGTGCTTCTATTCGCACGCCGCCGTTAGTGGCGAGCCTCATCGCTATATCGTCGGAGAGCTGACGTATCTTAGATATCTCTATTCCCGCCTTGGGGAGCAGCTCATATCTTGTGACTGTGGGACCGCGCTTGATGTCCACTATCTCCGCTTCGATATTGAAGCTCTTGAGGGTAGACAGGAGGGTCTCCGAGTTCTCACGCATCTCAACAGCAGCCTGATCTGAATTGGCCTCATTCTTAGAGGGCTTCAAAAGCCCCATGGGAGGTATCTGATACTCGATCACAGCGGGCTCGTTCTCTGCTATCTCGTTCTGGATATCCTTTGCGGTAGTCTCGGGGAGATCTAAGTCCTCATCGTCTCCGATCTGGTTAGATGCCAGAGTGGAAGCCTTGATATGCTTCGGAGGGACAGGACGTGCATCCATCACCGGAGCAGGTCTTACAGGCGCAGAGACGGGTGCAGGAGCTACGGGAGCAACAGGAGCAGGAGCAGCGGGTACTGCTGCCCTTCGTATCAGGTCGTCTACCGAAGGAGATACAGGCTCTGCTCTGTCAGCGGCATGAGATACAGGCTGTGCAGCAGTCGAGCCAGACGCCTTGCGTATGATCTCATCGAGAGAAGAGCTTTCATCGGCAGGAGCAGGTACATCATCCGTACTTTGACCTACTACACGCTTCTTTTGGAGCTCATAGGCACGCTTGCGGCGCTCCATATCCATCTGCTGCTGATAGCGTTCCACCTCCATCTCGGTCTCGCTCTTGGAGGGAGCCTCAGATGTATCGGGAACGGCAGACACCGCAGGACTGTCGGGCACATCGAAAACGGGATCGTAATCAAATTTTTCGAGGCCGCTGCGGGGCTTTTTCTGTTCAGCCTTTTCAGGCTTGCGCTTCTCGAAGGGGAATGCGATATCTACATCAAAATCACGCCTGTTGGCTTCAGCGATATCTACGGGGATCTCCTTGGGCGTGTCCTGTTCCTTCTTCTTGGTGCCGGAGAAAAGCCCACCAAAGAGAGACTTGCGTTCCTTGCGGGGCGCAGGCTCAGCGTTCTTCTGTTCTATGGTCCTGACGGGCTCCTTACGCTCGACGGGCTTCTTACGGACAGGGGCGTTCTCAGGTACAGGCTGATACTCAGGACGCGACTCCAGCAGGAGAGCTCCCATATTCCTGAACCATCTCAGCACATCCACTATGGTCTTGTTGGACAGCAGAAGGATCAGGAAGAGGATCAGCAGTACTATGATGATAGATGCTCCTGTCTTGCCAAAGAGCTTGAGAAGAGGTATCCCCAGAACTATGGAGAAAAGTCCGCCGCCCTTGAACTCCCTGCCGTTCTCCATTAGGTCCATGACCATCTTATTGAATGCAGTATCGGGAGCGTGAGTATCGGACGCGAATATCTCTGCAGCGGCGGAGAGCACGAGTATCATGATGATGCCCTGCATCACCTTGCCCACCACTGCGTTCTTCTCCTTGTCCTTGGCGAGCATGATCGCAGCGTATATCAGAACGACGGGAACGAGTATGGAAGCCACACCGAAGGCACCCAGCAGGATATTATGCATGGTGAGCCAAAGGTCTTCTCCGGTGACCAGCGTGAACGCCAGCGTCAGCAGCCCCAGCACGAAGAGCACCGCAGACCATATCACACGGTCATCCGAGCCCTTTGCGGTCTTCTTGGATGAAGTATTGGATCTGGAAGATGTCCCTGTTTTGGATCTTGTCGTCGTCTTTCCTTTTGTAGTTGTTTTCTTTTTCTGAGTAGGCATATCTATCCTCTTAGATGATATCTGATATGAGCGTACCTGTAACGTGCTCGTATATTCCCACGCCGAGCACGACGATACCAAGTATCAGAGTATACACAGCGAATATACCGAACCTGTCTGACTTCATGAGCCAGCGTATGAGTATGATGGCGAAGTAACCTGCTACAGCTGCTACTACCGCACCTACCACGAGGGGGAGCACATCCACCTTCACATCGTTGGCACCGAGCTCCATGAATTCAGAAAGAGCGCCTGCCAGTATCACGGGTATACCGAGTATGAAGCTGTACTCCACCGAGTCCTCTCTCTTCATGCCGCATATCTGCGCACCCGAGATCGTAGAGCCTGAGCGGGACACGCCGGGAAGGAGCGCTACGCCCTGGAAAAAGCCGATGATGAGCGCATCGATAGCAGTAAGGTTCTGCGATGTCTTTAGAGATCTGCCGCTCAGCTCGTACTTCTTGGAACAGCGTGCGCCGATGATCAGTATCGCAGAGGTATAAAGGAAGCATATCCCCTCGGCTATGATATCATTATCCGAGGATACCGCAGCGAAATAGTGACGGAACACATAGAATATGAACAGCGGCAGGATGGATATCACTATCATTATGATCATCCTGCGGTCGCCGTTCATAGTCGACCATTTGAACTTACCTGTGAATATATCGCGGATCATAAGGAAGAACTCACGTATCAGCGCTGCGATCTTCTTATAGAACGCTATGACCACGGCAAAGAGCGTACCTATATGGAGCGTGATGGTGGTCATCACAGCTGTATCGCCGCTGATGCCTGTGATATGCTGGAATATCGAAAGATGTCCTGAACTGGATACGGGCAGGAATTCTGTAGCGCCCTGTATGATCCCCATTATGACTGCTTCAAGTATCGTCATTGGATCCTCCTATTGTCTATAAAAACTCATACATAATTATTATACACCTTATCGTCCCTTTTGTCAAACGATAAGGTGTATTTGTCATCAAAATGTAAAGATAGGGGAAAGGGCTTGACAGACGGTCATACTTACCTGTCTGATACGTCCTTCTGATGTACCACCATCTGCGGGAAGGGTATGATGATGCCGTTCTCGTCGAAAGCTGTTTTGACCTGCTCCGCAAGGTCGTACCACACGTCCCAGTAGTCCGAGGTAGCCGCCCATACGCGGACTATGAACGTGACTGCACTGTCATCAAGATCCCAGACACGGACGCGTATGGGGGCGGTATGACGTATCTTTTCATTAGCCGCGATAACGTCATTTATGACAGACTTCACTTTGGATATATCTGCGCTGTAGGATACGGAGAACTTTCGCTCTACTATACGCTTGTCCTCCTTGCTGAAGTTGATGATGGTGCTCGATGATACCTGACCGTTGGGTATATATATCACCTTGTTGTCTATCGTGGTCATACGGGTACTGAGTATACTTATCGAGTCTACCAGTCCCTCCGCATCGCATACCGATATATAGTCGCCCCTTACGAAGGGCTTGGTGAAGAGTATGATG
>JAFYEQ010000171.1 GCA_017544185.1 Oscillospiraceae bacterium | reverse complement strand
GGATCGATTCCGAGGAGATCAGCCCGTCCAATGTGGATGAACGTCTCAGAGGCTGCGACGGCATAATAGTCCCGGGCGGCTTCGGAGACAGAGGCATAGAGGGCATGATCACGTCCATACAATGGGCAAGAGAGCATGACCGTCCCATGTTCGGCATATGCCTTGGGATGCAGATGTCTGTGATCGAGTTCGCCCGTCATGTATGCGGTATGGATGGCGCCAACTCCACCGAGTTCGGCGATACTCCCTATCCCGTGATAGATATCATGGAGGATCAGAAGAACATCACCGATAAGGGCGGCACCATGAGGCTGGGGCTCTACCCCTGCAAGCTGGCGCAGGGCACGATCAGCCGCGAGGCATACGGCGAGGAGCTCATCGGCGAGCGCCACAGGCACCGCTGGGAATACAACAACGACTATCGCGATATCATGACTGAGAAAGGTCTCATCATCGCAGGCCTCTCCCCCGATGAGAGACTGGTGGAGATCGTGGAGCTGCCCCGTGAGGTGCATCCCTGGTTCGTAGGGGTGCAGTTCCATCCCGAGTTCAAGTCCCGTCCCAACAAGCCTCACAAGCTATTTGCAGACTTTATTCGCGCATCATTGGGATGAGCGTATCATAGATATATAAACTCATGAGCCTTTGTCGCCATTTCAGCGTGACAAAGGCTCTTGATCGTTTATCAGCACTGTGGTCGGGACAAGCCCCGACCCTACATTCTACACCTGCGGATCATCCTGATCATTGCTGTAGCTCTTTACGATATTCAACAGTATCGGCACAGATCAGAGCCACGATCTGATCCGGCGTATGCTCTACATCATTTATCGGCGTAGGCATTGGAATAGATCCGTTGCTGTCTTCCAGATCGGTGAGCATGAGCGAGAGAGCATCTCCTGCCATATACACGGCATCTGCAAGACTGTCGCCCTGTGAGCAGCAACCTTCGATATCCGGGAACATCACCGAATACATCCCTTTATCCTCCGGCGTGAGCACAGCGGAGAATACGTATTTTGCCATGATATGACCTCCTTATGTACACCTCCGAACTCTATCCATCATCCTCTAAGAAACACTGGATGATACAAGATCGGCGGGCGGACACGCAGGTCCGCCCCTATCGGCTCTATCTGCTCGCTACTTGCTGCCTCTTACAGACAGGTACTTCACTATCAGCTCTGCTGCCTGAGAGGTAGTCAGATGCTCGGAGTTGATGCACAGCTCGTAGCTGTCAGCGGCGCCCCACTTGGTCTCGGCATGGTAGTTGTGGTAGGATGCCCTGGCCTTGTCCATGCGCACCAGCTTGGCTCTGGCGTCCTTGATGGGTATGCCCTCGCGCTCGGATACCACCTTGGCGCGGTACTCGGGGCCGGCCGTGATGAACACACTGGCCACGTCGTAGTCGTCCTTGAGGATATAGTCTGCGCATCTGCCGACGATGACGCACTCTCCGCCCTCGGCAGCCGAACGCACCGCATTGATCTGCGCCTCATACGCCATGAGCTCCACGGGCTTGCCCATATAGAAGCCGCCGCTCTGGGCGTTCATCACAAGGGAGTACAGCAGCGACGAGGTAGGCGTCTGCTCGAAGCTCTCGATAAAGCTGTCGCACAGTCCGCTCTCCTTGGCTGCCTTCGTGATCAGTTCCCTGTCAAAGAATGGTATCTCCAGTATCTCGGATACGGCCTTGCCTATGAGCCTTCCGCCGCTGCCGAACCGTCTGCCTATGGTTATGATCCGTGTCTTCATACGCTGTGCTCTCCCCTCATGTCGAAAGATCTGATAGTATCATCATACCACATCCTGCGGGATATGTCAAGCCGCAGGGAGCGGTGATCCGTATATCACAAGCTCTTTTTCAGTCTGACCTTATGGCGGCGGGGCCTGCTCTTTGTGGGAGCCTCACCGCTGCCAAAGTACATCCGTCCCGAGAAGGCGAAGTGGGGCTTCGACACGAAGGCTCTGTCGGGACATATGTACCGATAGAGCGGGTCGCCGATGATCTTCCCCGCACGGGACAGCACCCGCCGCAGCTCCTCCTCAGACGGAGGACGATAGCCCTCATACCCGACCGTGCATATGGCCTTTGCGGGCTTCCCCGTCTCAAGCGTATAGCTGTGTGCCGCAGACATGGCAGTGATACGCTCTCCGATGGCGATGGTATCACCTACCGTCACCGCCGATATGCCCTCTGCCCTGATGCTCCCGTCACGGCGAAGAAGCAGCGAGCGTATCTCCTCGGAAAGTCTGCCGCCCGTAGGTACGCCGCATACATAGGGTATGCCGCAGGTATCATACAGGTACCGTGCTGCCGACAGTCCTCCCGAGGATATCACCAGCGATACCTCTGCTGCCCCCGCTCTTGCGATATCATCCAGGGTATCGCCCATAGCCATGCAGCACAGCACGTCAAAGCACATATCCGTCACTTCGCGACGTATATCCTCTATCACTTGCCTTCCCCAGAAGTCCAGAGGCGTGGCGCCTATGATATTTGCTCCCCCGGGGCGTATGGGCAGCGGGAAGGTATACTTCTTCACGATCTCCAACAGGGCGGCGTCTACCCCATAGGTATAGGGACGGGTGCCCGTGGTGGCCGCATGGAAGGTCCATATCCCCGTCCTACGCTCTATCTCCCGGGCACAGGCATCCATATCCACGCCCGTCATCACCGCTACAGGAGATGCGCATATGCATATGAATGCGGGATGCTGTCTCAGGGCGGTAGACGCGACACCGTCTATGAAGCGCTCATCGCTGCCACGCATGATATCGCGCTCTGTCAGCGCGGAGAAATACACCTTTGACGGGCTCTCCTCCCAGCGGGGCTCATCATGGGTGGTATAGGTGGATCTGCAGCCCGATGCGTCGTGTACCACGGTCATCCCGCCCAGCTCGTAGAGTGCTGAGCAGACCCCTGATATGTCCGACGCATAGACCGGAAGGATGCTGTTTATGATGCTCATATATGCTCCGTATGGTATTAGCTCAAGATCGTTGTCACTGCTTGAACGGCGAGGGAAGGCCGAAGCCCTTCCGCCGAATAAGGCTCATGCGGTCCTTCTTGTTAAAATGGGCGTCCTCGATCATGGCGCAGAGCTTCACGACCCCGGTGAACCCGAAAAGACCGCCGCCCGCCACGATATCGACGAAGTTGTCGGTACAAAGATAATATGCCGCCTTCTGTCCTATGGCCAGCACGTCCGGGTCCCCCACGAAGCCGATCATATCCGCGTGTACTGCGGATATGACCTGTATATCCGGGGCTGCCGCCTTCAGTGCGTAGAACTCGGGTATATCCTCGCCCGTGCCGTCTGCGATGATCCAGCGCACGTTCACGTCATGCCGCACCAGCGCCAGCGCCAGGTCGAAGGGACGGCTCACGGCGGTATAGTCTATGGCCACCGCCCGTCCGCCCAGCACGCCGCTGACCTTCGTCAGAGCTGCCTCCGCCGACCATCTCCCGTCGGTGAAGTCGGGGCACGGCACTCCCAGCGCGTCGCACAGGGAACCCAGCTCCTCGGCTATGGTGTCCGCGTCGAAGGAACAGCGGAGCCTCAGATGTTTGCCGAACAGCAGGGACTTGCCCGCCTCTGCTGCGGAGGGCAGATAGGTGATGTTCAGGAAGGACGAGGCCATGTCCATATACTCATCGTAGCTCTTACACAGAGTTATGTCCCGCAGTATGAAGCCGTTTTCCCGTATGATGCGGACAAGCTCGCTGTCCTTGTCCGTCGGGCGGTCGTTGCCTATGATATTGACGGAGCGGCGGTCTACGGGGCGCAGCTGCAGCGCTGCATAGAGCTTTATCCGCATCCATGCGTCGGGGGTGATCGTGGTGCGCATGGTAGGCGCCATATAGCAATCGATCACCACGGTATGGCTCAGACGCGAGTCCAGCTCCCGCATGAGCCCATGTATATCGCAGCCCGCCACCAGATGCATACAGCTGAAGTAAAGCAGGACGATCTTCGGTGTGTACGGCAGGGAGCGAAGTATCTTCATCACATCGTCCGCGATGGTGTCCTGACCGCGGGCGATGTCCGTATCGT
>JAFYEQ010000170.1 GCA_017544185.1 Oscillospiraceae bacterium | reverse complement strand
GCTCTTGTTCCTTGTGATGATGATATCTACGCTGTTCGATCCTGCCACTGTGTACTGCACTGCATCCTCAAAGTCTTTCCAGTCTCTTGCGAACGCTGTATCGATATCCTTTTCAGTTACCGGGAGAATATCGATCTTCTGCCTGAAGCTCTCATATTTCCTTCTGACAAGAGCTCTGTCTTTGACAGCTCTGCGCAGAACATACAGGATATCTGTTATCGCAGGAGAAGAGACCAGTACTTACCACAGCTGTATTTGTCATGACGCCAGCCTCCTCTCCTTTGGCAGATCCTTTTCACAAAGGGCTTCGAGTTCTCGTGATCCTTCTCCATATGACACACGTATCCGAGAGGCCATCCATCTCGGACCTACCTATGAAGTCTGTCCAAACATCATACTCCCCCAGTTTTATTATACTACGATATGGCCATGATGTCAAGATTTTTTAGCTTTCGTTCCGCTTTTAGGGAAACACTGAACAATACCGGATCTGCGGGGGCAAAGGCTTCCATAGGATGCCATCTCGCCCTACGAGATCGGTACCGAAAAAATACGAAAGGCCATATTTATTCAGCGTTGCCTTAGCATTTTGTTCCCATACCCGCACAGTACCTCATCTCAAACTCTTCAGATGCTCCTTGTGCTCGTCGGTGACGCGATAGCTCTCCACTGCCTTCTGTATAGCCTTCCTGCGCACGTCCTCGTCCAGCATCCGTCCCTCGATGTAGCCTACCGCACTGTCATACTGCTTTGCCAGTGCGGTAGCGAAGTACCATGCGATCATCATCTTCAGATAGTAGTCGTCGCCCTTCTTCGAAGCCACCAGCTTCAGATACTTCTCGTCGAAGTCATCCCCGAGATACTCGTTCATCAGCATGCGTATACCGAACCGGGCGGTGTATACATGATCCGACGCGATCCACCTCTTCACATGGGGAAGCAGCTTCTTGTGATCCTTTTTGAACGCCGCGGGAGTCGCTTGATCCGACACCGGCCAGCAATCCACATATGGCAGGAAACGATCCACCTGACGGATGCACTCGTCCATATCGCGGATCATGGCTATCACGAAAAAGTGTACCAGATCCTCCTCGTACCACTTATGGGGCAGATCGTTCAGGAACTCATCCCTGTCGACGCTGCGGTACACCTCCTTGGCTATCGCCCTCATCTGCGGCGTCCGTACGCCGATTATCCTCTCCGCAGGTATATTGGGCACCAGCTTTGCCTGGAACGACGCGAACTTCTCGTCCCTCTTCTCTGCCAGCAGATCGTATATGGTCATAGTACTACCTCCTGTATACATCATGTGTCTATTATAACCTATCTTAGCATCAAATGCAATAGCTTTGTGAGATCTGCGTGTATGATACAGGAGTCACACGCCCCGCCCGATAATGCGGCACTTGCGACCTTGACATATCGGGGAGGATGTGGTATAATACGATGGGGGTGACTTGATGATCGTATCTATATGCGTCGTGACATACAACAGCGGCAGTACAGTGACCGATATGCTAAGATCGGTGTATCTCCATAAGGGAGACTACGAGCTGCAGGTGTTCGTGTGCGACAATGCCTCCGACGACGGCACGCCCGATGCGGTGCGTAAGGCTTTCCCCGATGTTACCGTCATCGAGAACGGCACCAACTACGGCTTCGGCCACGGGCAGAACGCATGCCTGCCCTATCTCAGATCTGACTATCACTTCATAGTCAACCCCGATATCATAGTCAACAGCGATATATTCGGCGATATGGCAAGGTATATGGAGGAGCATAAGGACATCGTCATGGCAGTGCCCACATATCTCTCCGCTGACGGCGAGATGCAGTTCACTCCCAAGCTGGCTCCCAAGGTGCGGTATATGATGGGCGGCCGCTTCGAGCGCTTCGGCGGCGTGTTCCGCAAATGGCGCAGCGAGTATACCATGCGCGACGATCCACCGAAGGATACCGTGGACATAGGCTTCTGCTCGGGCTGCTTCATGGCGGTGCGCACAGACGTGTTCAAAAAGATGGGGGGCTTCGATGAGCGGTACTTCCTCTACAATGAGGACGCCGACATCACCCGTATGGCTCAGAGATACGGCCGCACGGTATATGCTCCGCAGTTCTCCGTCACCCATCTGTGGGAGCGGGCGTATATGCGCAAGCACAAGTATTTCTTCATACAGATCGAGTCGCTGCTCAAGTACCTGTGGAAATGGCGCATGGGCGGGAAATACGCCAAGTCCTTGCACAGGAGCAGATCATGATCGAGATACTTCTGGCCGCCTATAACGGTGAGAGATATATCCGCGAGCAAGTGCAGTCCATACTAGATCAGACCTTTACCGACTGGCACCTCACAGCTGCGGATGACGGATCTGCGGACAGTACCTACGATATCCTCTTAGGATATGCCGCAGACTATCCCCATAAGATCTCCGTATACCGCAACGACCCGGGCACAGGCTCCTCCAAGGCCAACTTCATGTCACTGCTGGGGCGGGCGGATGCAGACATCATCGCCTTCTCCGATCAGGACGACGTGTGGGACAGCGGCAAGCTCGCCCTCATCGCAAAACGTATGGACATGTCTGTACCCATGCTGATCCATACCGATGCAAGGGTGGTGAGCTCGGATCTGACTGAGAAGGCACCGTCCTTCATGGCATATCAGGGGCTGGACCCTAGAGCCGTCACGCTGAACAAGCTCCTGGCCCAGAACAACGTCACGGGCTGCACCATGGCGATCAACAGAAAGCTCATGGATATAGTCCGCATGGGGATCCCCGGGGATATGCTCATGCATGACTGGTGGGCAGCCCTTGCTGCAGCAGCCTTCGGACGCATCCTCTGCCTCCCCGATGCGACAGTATCCTACCGCCAGCACGAGGACAATGTGCTGGGCGCGGTCAACAACCGCTCCGTATCGGGAGTACGCCGCATCATGTCCGATACGGACGGCGTCAAAGCCCGCCTTCGTGCCACCTTCACGCAGGCGCAGGCGTTCTATGAAACATACCGTGATATGCTCCCCGACGATAAAAAGCAGATCATAGAGGCATATCTCGCCATCCCCGATAAGGGCAAGATCTCCCGCGTCCTCGCTATCCTCAAAGGCGGCTATACCAAGCAGAACTTCATGTCCGCGATCGGCCAGATCATCTACTGCTGATATGCTCCTAACTCCTGACTCCTGATCTCTAACTCCTAACTTATAAAGAGAGGTATCATCATGACCATCATCGTTACCGGCGGCGCCGGATTCATCGGAGGTAACTTCATACACTACATGCTCAGGGAGCATCCCGGGTACCGTATAGTATGTCTCGACAGCCTGACCTATGCAGGCAATCTGGCTACGCTCGATCCCGTCAAGGATCATCCCGACTTCCGCTTCTGTCAGGTGGACATCACAGAGAGAGGCGACGTATACAAGATCTTCATGGAGGAGAAGCCCGACATCGTGGTGAACTTCGCAGCAGAGAGCCATGTAGACCGCTCCATCGAAGAGCCTACGGTGTTCCTGCAGACCAATATACTCGGCACCGCCACCATGATGGACGCCTGCCGCCGCTACGGCATAAAGCGCTATCATCAGGTGTCCACCGATGAGGTGTACGGCGATCTTCCCCTGGATCGTCTCGACCTGTTCTTCACGGAGGAGACGCCTATACACACCTCCAGCCCCTACTCCGCATCCAAGGCCTCCGCAGATCTGCTGTGCCTGGCGTATGCGCGTACCTACGGGCTCCCTGTCACCATATCCCGCTGCTCCAACAACTACGGGCCCTATCACTTCCCCGAGAAGCTCATACCTCTTATGATCGCCAACGCGCTGGCTGACAAGAAGCTCCCTGTGTACGGCACAGGCGAGAACGTCCGCGACTGGCTCTACGTAGAGGATCACTGCAAGGCCATAGACCTGATCATACACAAGGGACGCGTGGGCGAGATATACAACGTGGGCGGCCACAACGAGATGAAGAACATCGACATCGTGAAGCTCATACTCCATCACCTTGGCAAGAGCGAGGATCTGATCGAGTTCGTTCCCGACAGACGCGGACACGATCTGCGCTACGCCATAGACCCCACCAAGATAAAGACCGAGCTGGGTTGGGAGCCCGAGACCAAGTTCGAGGACGGCATCAAGAAGACCATCGAGTGGTACCTGAACAACCGCGAATGGTGGGAGGAGATCATCTCCGGCGAGTACAAGGACTACTACAAGAGGATGTACAACGCAAGATAAGACGTTTCAAGGAGAAAATGTATGTTAGATCTGGTAACGACTTTCTTCGGGTATGTGTTCAGAGGCTTTGCGAGACTTGCCCGCAGGGCCTTGATAAGAGATATTAGGGATAGGATGAGATAAAATGAAATTCAAATTCATAGATACAGGCATAGCCGATCTTTATGTGGTCGAGCCTACGGTGTTCGGCGATGACAGAGGCTATTTCATGGAGACCTACAATGCGGAGTTCCAGCCCTATGTGAAGCATCTGGATGGCTCCCCTGCGGTATATGTACAGGACAACCAGTCTCGTTCCAAGAGGGGCGTACTGCGCGGTCTGCACTCCCAGAGGACCCATCCCCAGGGCAAGCTGGTGCGCGTGACCGAGGGCGAGGTGTACGACGTGGCGGTAGATATGCGCCGCGACAGTGCTACCTTCGGCAAGTGGTACGGCGCTGTGCTGTCCGAGGAGAACAAACTGCAGTTTTTGATACCCGAGGGCTTCCTCCACGGGTTCGTGGTCATGAGCGAGTTCGCTACGTTCACCTATAAGTGTACCAACTTCTACGTGCCCGACGATGAGAGCGGCATAGCCTGGGACGACCCGGATATAGCCGTTGACTGGAACATCCCGGAGGGGATGGAGATCATCCTCTCCGAGAAGGACAAGCACAATCCTACACTACGCCAGTCGGGACTGGAGTTTTAACAAGTGATCGGGAGCAAGGATAGGGGAGTTTATGATGAGTTCGTAACAGACTGTCCCATGGCCTTGCTCCTTGCTTTGACTTGATGATAGACATGAGAAGTGACTGTATGAAGATAGTGACGTCAAGACATATACCAACAAGTAAGCGTTCCTCACCACATACGATGTCATCCGCACCGCTCATCCGAACGGTGCGGATCTTTTACCGGACCATGTCCCCGGCAACTGCTCCTCTTGTCCCCTTATTCACTTGTCCCCGGCAACTGCGTGAGCAGTTGCATCTCTTGTCCCTAGCAACTGCGTGAGCAGTTGCATCTCTCGTCTCTCGTCCCTCGTCCCTTGTCCCTTGTCCCTTTACTACTAGAAACGGGACAGCATCATCCGCTTTACGGCCTGTCTATCATACGGACACATAATATTAGCATATCAGCATATCGACGATTTTTCCAAAAAGATCTGAAAATCTCCTTTACAAAACGGTTTTTTTGTGGTAGAATAGTAAGGTAAAGGACTATCGCTCAGTCCGATCATCGAAAGGAGTAATGAATAAATGACCTACTCGCACGAAGTTGAAACGATGTGCCCTATCGCACAGGGCGTAGCTCACGGCGCTGCTCCGATCCCGGAGGAAGCAAAGTGGGTGAAGGCTAAGGAGATCAAGGACATCTCCGGCTTTACTCACGGCATCGGTTGGTGTGCTCCTCAGCAGGGCACCTGTAAGCTCACCCTCAACGTCAAGGAGGGCGTTATCCAGGAATGTCTCGTTGAGACCATCGGCTGCTCGGGCATGACCCATTCCGCTGCTATGGCTGCTGAGATCCTTCCCGGCAGAACTCTTCTCGAAGCTCTCAACACAGACCTCGTTTGTGATGCTATCAACACAGCTATGAGAGAACTCTTCCTCCAGATCGTATACGGCAGATCCCAGTCTGCATTCTCCGAGGACGGCCTGGTAGTAGGTGCAGGTCTCGAAGACCTCGGCAAGGGCCTTCGTTCTCAGGTCGGCACCATGTACGGTACTCTTGCAAAGGGTCCCCGCTATCTCGAGATGACCGACGGTTATGTTACAGGTCTCGCTCTCAATGAGGACGACGAGATCATCGGCTACAAGTTCGTCAATTTCGGCAAGATGATGGACTTCATCAAGACCGGCGACGACGCTAACACTGCTTACGAAAAGGCTCAGGGCCAGTACGGCAGAGTTGCTGACGCTGTCAAG
>JAFYEQ010000169.1 GCA_017544185.1 Oscillospiraceae bacterium | reverse complement strand
CACCGATATTAGAAAAAAGTATTAGAGATCAGCGCTATCTACATCACGAGCCGTTTGCCCTATATGTACAAACGGCTCAACGATGGGGATGATACTGGTCTACCCGGCAGGATTCGGACCTGTGACCTTCAGAGTCGGAGTCTGACGCTCTATCCAGCTGAGCTACGGGTAGCTGACAGATAGTATTATACCACATCCTTCCTAAAAATGCAAGGGGTCAGATAAAAAAACTGATATCGGTCAGCATATCTCCGAATAGATATGCTTGAACTTACCGCTGACCTTATTGGCCTGAGGCGGCTCATCAGAGAGGGATATATCTATATGCAGTCCCTTCGACGCGAAGAACTCAGTAAGATCATGCTCTGCAGCGGCAAAGGCTCCGTCTCTGTCATCGCTGATGATCCGAAGGCTCACGGCATCGGGAGTGGTCTGCACCAGCTGGAAGCGGCGTATGCTCTTTACCTCCTCGAGCACCTTGTACAGTGACATGGGAGCTATCTTTACACCGCCCGAGAACACGAGTATATCATCAGTGCGTCCCTCTATCTCCAGCCAGCGGGTGCTCCTGCCGCAGGCGCACTTCTCATCGTGTACTATCACGCGGTCGGTCAGCACGTAGCGTATGAAGGGCTGGACAAAGTTGGACAGGTTCGTGAGCAGCACCATATCGGACATGACACCGCTGCCTACAGGAGCGTAGTCCTTGTCCACAGGCTCAAGGATGGTATGATCCTCGTTGATGTGCAGATGTCCCTCGGAACATTCACACGCTATCTCTCCGCCCTCGGTGCAGGAGTAATGGGTCTGCACGTAGCAGCCGAACTTGTCCTCCAGCTTTCGGCGGATCTCGTCCGTAAGGAGCTCACCGCCAGTGATCACTACATCCGGACGTATGGTCAGACGATCGTTGTCTGCAAGGAGAGCCAGATTTGACGGGTAACCGCTGAGCATGGCAGGCCCGAAGGCATTGAGCTCACTGACGATCTGTTCCTCAGGCGCGTTCACATCCACGGTGATCTTAGACTTCTCCCACGGCATACGCAGCTGCATATACCGCGACATACCGCAGGCAAGGTAGAAGCCGTGATCGGCGAACACCCCCGCTGTCTTCTTACCATGTCCCAAGAATGCCTTCAGATCCTCCTTGCGTGCAAAGGTACGGAGCGCTGCCACAGCAGACTGCACGTCTATGCAGCGCTTGTCGTAAAGCACCACCGCAGGCGACCCGGTAGATCCGGAGGTCTTGGATACAAGATACTTGCCGTCTATCAGCCTGCCAACGTTGTCGATATCATCGGTGAACTTGTCTATCCTCTCCATGGATATACCGCGGTCGGTCACCACGTCGTCAAAGACGCCCATCAGTTCGGGCTTGGTGGTCACGGGGAGCTCCGACAGGTGTATATCATCGCCTGTACCGTCTAAGATCCGGCGGTAATATGGACTGTTCTCCCGCGCATAACGTACCAGCCGTTCCAGCTTCTTCTGCTGCACTGCAGCCAGCTGCTCCCGCGTGTACTTATCAGCACGCGCAGTCTCCGCCATCGCACTTATCAGGCTCATATATCCTCCTTATCGGCTGCGGGCGTCATACGGCTCTCTATGAGACATATCACCTCCGCCGTACATCCGTCGGTATCCTTCAGCACCTGCTTTTCCCAGAAGTGTACCGGGATCCAGCCCATATCTATCAGCTGTCCGTCTACACGCTTGTCACGCGCCATATTCTCTTCTATCTTCTCTATCCAGTACTCCCTGTCGCGCTTCAGCTTGGCCTTGCGCACCTCCCAGTTCTCGCCGTGCCAGAACTCACCGTCCACGAACACGGCTATGCGATATTTGGTCAGCGCGATATCGGGAGACCCGGGAAGGGCTCTGTAGTTGCGCCTGTACCTGTATCCGCTGTGCCACAGGCGCTTTGCGAGGATACCCTCCGCCTTGCCGTTCTTGAGACGCACCTTGCTCATGCGCTTGCGTATCTCGGGAGTGGAATCATAGCTCTTTGGATGCTTCATTACTGCT
Organism: Oscillospiraceae bacterium; assembly: GCA_017544185.1. Taxonomy (GTDB): domain Bacteria; phylum Bacillota; class Clostridia; order Oscillospirales; family Ruminococcaceae; genus Huintestinicola. Next base: position 2,997 of record JAFYEQ010000169.1, on the reverse strand, counting down.
CCTCCGCGATGATGGTATCCAGCACCCTGCCCATGCGTGTGATCATAGGCACTACCAAAGCATTGCCCATACAGAAGTATCTCATCCTGTCGGGCATCCCCGTAGCGGTCCAGTCATCATCGAAGCCCTGCAGGCGCTCCGCCTCTCTCGGGGTGATAAGTCTGAGCCGCCCCGTCCTGCGGTCTGCCACCACATGGGTCGAACGGTTGAGAGAGGACTCACTGGTGAGCATGGTCCTGCTCGGCCTGTCCCACGGATCCGGGAACGCCACAGGTCCCTCGGAGAAGGTGTACTTATGGCCGTTGGCCGATGTGCGCTCTATCTTCTTCGCGCCCTTGAGGTACGACCACTTTTCCATCTTGTCGCTGGGTATGAAGTATCTCTCGTCCACCTCGCCCTGCTCCATTATGTCCATGAGCTTTACAGGCTCCTCAGCCCGCTCCGTCACCTTCGCAGTGGTGATCGTGCCGCGGGACATATGACCCGCGTTCTCAAATCCGAAGGCGAAGCTGTCGCTCACCTCGGCTATATCCTCAGATAACAGCGTAGTCACGGTATCGCCCATATCGCTTATGGGGAACGCCCTCGCCATGAAGCCCGACCCGCCTATGATATCCTTGGCAGATACACCCGACATGATCCTGCCGTACTGTGTCGCATCATTATCATATGCGAATATGAACGTACGTCTGCGTCGCTGTGCTGCACCGTATACCGCCGCATTGACCACGCGCCACTCCACGCTGTACCCGAGAGACGCCATACAAGCGAGTATCACACCGAAGTCACGGCCCCGCTGCTTGGCAGGAGATCTGAGCAGCCTGTCCACGTTCTCCAGCAGACAAAATGGCGGCCGCTTCTCCTCTATGATATCCCGGATCTGCCACCAGAGCACGCCCTTCTTGCCCTCTATCCCCTTTGAGGACGCCAGAGTATGCGCTACGCTGTAGTCCTGACACGGGAAGCCTCCCACCAGAAGACTGTGATCGGGTATGCGGGACTTGTCCACGGTACCGATATCATCGCCTGTATGATATCCGCCGTCCATATCCGGCAGGTCGCCGAAGTGCTGCACATAGCATTTGTGCGCCCACTGGGTACGCGCTCCAGGCTCCCACTGAGAGAACCATACCGTCCGCCAGCCCGACTTGAGCCTGTCGAAGCCGAGACGAAAGCCTCCGACCCCCGCAAACAGTTCACATATCGTTTTTTCCATAAAGCCCTCCTATGACCGTAACGGTCATTCACGCTCATCATGATAGTCACCACCGACAGCCGTCGGATCAAGACCGATATCTATTATACCACATCCCTGTAAAAAAATCAATGCTATATACCATAAAAGACCGGCAGGCAGTGCCCGCCGATCTTTGTCTTATCCTATATATGAGCTGTCGGATGTACAGCACATCACTTGATGACCTCCACAGGTAACGTATGTATCGGCGTTTCAGAGAAGGACATGAATGCGATCTGGTATCCGTCTTCCTCAAGGTCCCATTTCGCATAGAGCTCATATCTATCTATAGTGTCTGACCTGAAGTAATGCAGCTCCGGCGCGACGCCGTGTATCTTTGTGACCTGCCCTTCATCAAGTGTGCAGGGAAGCTCCTTCATATCTTCGGTGACATAAAGGCCATATACCTCCGGCCATATATTCTTGGGCTTCACGTACACGTTCCATAAGACCTCGTCCTTGTAAAACGCTATATATCCGCGATCTATCTCGCTGTCGATCTTGTATTCAAGTATCTCGATATCGTCGGGAACAGAGACGATAGATCCGAAACGTTCCATGAATACCTCTGCTGTCACAGACTTATTGGGATCATCCCTCGTGCCCTGTCCGTTAGTGGTCTCGGGCGGGGTCTGTATGAGCTGCTTACCGTTCAGCACCATCATAGCGCCTATCGCTATCACAAGGCAGGCCGCCGCGGATATCCATATCAACGCCGTCTTCATGCGTCCGCGCTCCTGCCGCCTACCGATATTCCCGATGATGCGCTCGCGCATCTCGTCGGTGATCTTTATATGACCCATGATCTCATTATACTTATCCACCAAGATCGTACTCATCTTTCAGTATCTCCTTCAGCTTTTCTCGTGCGCGTTTGAGCCTTGTGCGGATATTATCCCCCGACTCTCCGAGCATATCTGCTATCTCCTCTGTCTGATAGCTCTCCTCGTAGAACAGGTGTATCACCTCGCGGTAGTTCGGCGGCAGCGACTTCACCGCTCCCCACACAAAGGACAGATCCTCGCGTCCTTCCACTGTGAGCTCGTCATTGAGCTCGTCGGTATCGCGCAGCTTGTTGTATTCGATCCTGTTTTTCGACAGGTTCGCTGCGACCCGCAGCAGCCACGCCTTTTCATGCTCGCCGCTCTCGAATTCGGGAGCTGAGCCCAGCAGCTTTATGAGCGTATCCTGCAGTATCTCCTCTGCGTCCTGCATATTATGCACATACGAATAGGCAAGCCTCAAGACCCAATCGCCGTGTCTGTCCATGACCTCACGCAAACGCTGCTCCTGCGCCGTCCGCGAGCCTACAGCCGTGCGCGTCCCGCTGATGGTCTTTGCCGCGAACATATATATAGCACAACATATCCGCCGTACCATATCATACCCCGAAAGGTACCGAACACCTATATCCATAACGATCAAATGCTCCTGTTGTTATGAGCCTCAGGCGTGGGGCTCTCATGAAAGATCTACTCGTAAGTTCATACAGATCCATCTGCTGCATTGCCCTTCTGACTTATATACAGCCGACAGAGCAAAAATGTGACACCATATCAATATTTTTTTCTACTGTGATTATATCACATCCGACCGAAGGAAGTCAAGGTGATAGAAAGTATAGAAGCCGAAAGCAGGAAGGATATCACTGACTTTTCGGTGCAATTGAGCAGTATAAGATACGTTACCGAGCCGCAAACACACCCGACCGCTCTCCAAGACCCATCGACACGGCTGTCGGTCCTACCGACCTCTACGGT
>JAFYEQ010000168.1 GCA_017544185.1 Oscillospiraceae bacterium | reverse complement strand
ATGCCCATCGCTTCGCAGAGCTTCACTATATCCTCTGCTCTGTGCCACAGGGGGAGAGTGCGGAGCGAATCGCTGCCCACAGCCAGCACGTAGCTGTCGGGACAGGTCCTGTGCAGCTCCTCCAGCGTATCCACGGTATAGCTCACGTCCTCGCGTTTGAGCTCCATGTCCGATACCTCGCCCAGCCCCGCAAAGGCGATGCAGCACATATCATACCGCTGCTGTGACGCAGCGCACTGCCATGACTGCGCCTTGAAGGGATTGACGTAGGCGGGCATGATCAGTATCCTGTCGGGGGAGAGCGCAGATATGATCTTGCGCACCACGCCCACATGACCGTTGTGTACGGGATCGAAGGTCCCGCCGAAGAGGACGGTCACTTCCCGCCGCTCGTCTTGAGCGCCCTCTTGGGGAGCGTTATCTTGGGCTCCTGAGCGTTCCTCTTGAACAGCACCAGCTTGCTGCCGATGGTAGTGACCACCTCGGCCTTGCAGGCCTCAGCCAGCTCGGCCGCCGCTTCCTGAGGTGTCACGGGCGCCGTGTCCAGTACGGACAGCTTTACCAGTTCCCTTGCCTTGAGAGCATTGTTCACCTGCTCGATAAGATTGTCGGTGATGCCGTTCTTGCCCACCTGTGTGATGGGATCCTCCGTAGAGGCTAGCCCTCTGAGATAGGCTCTCTGTTTGCTTGTAAGCATATATTCTCCTGTAAGTACGGTAGTATGTGTCAAAGTATGCCGCACAGCGCTTTGATGGCATTGCCGCGGTGACTTATGGCGTTCTTCTCATCAGCGGACATCTCTGCCAGCGTCCTGTCGCCATATAGAAATATCGGGTCATAGCCGAAGCCGTTGTCGCCGCGGCGCTCATGACCGATCCTGCCTTCGCAGGAACCGCTGACGTACTGCGACTTTCCCTCGGCGTCGATGTAGCATATAGCGCAGCGGAACCGCGCTGTGCGCTCCGCATCGGGGACGCCCTCCAGCTCGTTCAGTACGCGCTCACAGCGGTGGCCGGGCTCTGCATATCGTGCGGAGAACACCCCGGGAGCCCCCTTCAGGAAGTCCACCTCAAGGCCGCTGTCATCGGCTATCACAGGCACATGAAGCATATCGTATATGGCCTTCGCCTTGATGTATGCGTTCTCCTCGAAGGTAGTGCCCGTCTCGTCTGCTTCTATGTCTGCCCCGGCTTCGGACTGCGATATGACCTCATATCCCTTGGGAGCGAGGATCTCGCGGAACTCACGGAGCTTGTTCTTATTGTTGGTAGCGAGTATGATCTTCATATATCTTTCCTTATGGTCTTTTTGCCTGCGAGCTTTTTGCATCCTACCGCGAGCAGTATGACCACTGTAGCGGCGATGCCCGTGGTGATGGGCTCGGCGATGGTGATCACCATGCGGGTCATGGGGTCTACGCGTACGCTGACGGTACTGCCCACAGGGTAGCTGTCGGGATCCTTAACTGTGAAGGTGCTGACCCCTTCGGTGCCCGCCAGATCCATAGTCACCGTGACCTGCCACTTGTCCGTATCGCCTTCACGGCTCACATCCGTGACGTTTGCATCGATATCCACCGCCATGATAAAGCGGAATATCCCCAGCACCGCCATGAGCGCCAGCATCACGCCCACTGCGCCCAAGAGCAGGGACGCCTTATTCATCAGTTCCCCGATCTTCATCTTTCTTTTTCTTTCCGAAGGTGATCTCCTTGAACAGGAAGCCGAACCTGCCGTCCTTGAGGCTCTTCTTCTCGGGCTTCTGCTCTTCTTCCTCGCCCTGCTCGATCTCGGCTATCTCTTCATCGGTGATATCGTGGTATTCGTATTCGGGTACGGAGATCTCCTCGTCCTCTTCCTCGGGGACTATGCTCTCGTCGTATCCATCGTAGATGACCTCAACATCGCCGAGCTCGTCATCTTCGTCCTCGTCGATCTCTTCCTCGATCACATCGTCGCCGATATCGTCCTCTACGATCTCTTCGATATCCTCATCGTCCTCTTCGGACTCGTCGTATCCTTCGTCATCGGTAAGGCGCTCGTAGTTGCCCTCGAAGTCACTGTCGGTGATGAACAGAGCCTCGGCAAAGTCCTCCGCGCTGAACTCCATCAGGTCGTCGATCTTCTCGCCCACGCCCACCAGCTTCACGGGTATGCCCAGCTCACGGTGTATGCTGATGATTATGCCGCCCTTAGCGGTGCCGTCCAGCTTGGTGAGGATGATGCCCGTGATGTCGGCAGCCTCGGAGAAGAGCTTCGCCTGATTTACGGCGTTCTGTCCGGTAGTGGCGTCGAGGACGAGAAGGGTCTCCACCCTGCATCCCTCGGCCTGCTGCTGACAGATGCGGTTGATCTTCTTCAGCTCGTCCATGAGGTTCTTCTTATTGTGCAGTCTTCCCGCGGTGTCGCATATCAGTACGTCCGCGCCTCTTGCCTTGGCAGCGGATATAGAGTCGAAGACCACCGCCGCAGGGTCTGAGCCCTCGGCGTGCTTGACTATCTCAGCGCCCGCACGGTCGACCCATACCTCCAGCTGCTCTATGGCAGCCGCGCGGAAGGTGTCCGCAGCGCCCACGATGACCCTCTTGCCGTCGTTCACGTACTTTGCGGCCAGCTTGCCTATGGACGTGGTCTTGCCGGCACCGTTGACGCCTATGACCAGTATGATGACGGGCTTGGTGTCCAGCTCTATCTTAGTATCCTCGCCCAGCATATCGGCGATGATGGCCTTGATCTCGCCGAGTATCAGCGACGGATCCGTGATGCCCTTCTCCTTGACGCGGGCACGAAGCCTGTCGCAGATCTCTACGGAGGTCTCCACGCCTATGTCACAGGTGATCAGGGTCTCTTCAAGGCTCTCGAAGAGCTCTTCATCTATCTTTGTGAAGGAATTGAGCAGAGTGGTGATCCGTCCCATGACGGAATCTCTGGTCTTGCGTATCCCTTCGGCTATCTTTTGAAAGAAATTCATAGCAGTGCTCCTGACAGATCATATTCCGTATCATTATACCATATCCCGCACGGAATGTCAAGTGCGATATTTCTCATCATATGGAGAGGTGTAGATGACCGTGGATCTTACTTCAAAATACCGTGATGTTATGCGGTATAGTGCAGTATGCTAAAAAGGAATGTATCAAATTCGGGACAATCGGTATAATTTGCCTAAAATTCAGAAAAAATACATAAAATAACGAATAAAAATTAATGATCGTGTGCTATAATACCATCAACATGAACGCGATCGCATCCACATCATGTATACTCGTACAGGAGGGATAAGTTATGAGATCAAAGACCATCATCGCTGTCGCTCTGGCAGCATTCATGTCCGTGGGCTATGCAGCCATGCCTGCACAGTTCTCGCCTGCGGTGAGCGTATCCGCCGTTGCAAAGCTTACAGCGCCGACGGGGATCACATATACATCTACTACAAATTCTGTCACGCTCAAGTGGGACAAGGTGAATGGTGCTGATGCGTACAGGATATACAAGTATGATACCGCCAAGAAGAAGTTCGTGAAGTATAAGACCGTGACAGGCACCGTATGTGAGGTCGAGGGGCTAGACACAAATACTGCATATAAGATCAGGGTCGCTTCTTTGGAGAAGGTCAGCAGCAGATACGAAGAAGGCGGTCACGAGGATATCAAGGTAAAGACTTCTGCTACAAAAAAGAAGTATGTAAGTAAGAAGATACCGAAGATACCTGACGTACTAAAGACAAAGTATGGTTTCACGAAGCAGGTGGCAGATAATGGTTCCGGTATAACTACCATCGCTTATTCTGCTGTGAAGAACGGGAAGACCGGGTCTACCAAGTATGCTGATACCGAGGATCTTCAGGATTGGTATGATATGGTCATAGATGCAAAGAAGGATTTTGAAAGGCAGATTACAAGTGCAGGGTATTCATTCGAATTGGTGGAGGATAATTCAAATCTTGTAAATGAGGAGGAGCTGAATTATTCTTATGATTATCGTTACAAAGTATACTATAATGGCGAGCATGTTGCAAATCTTAGATACTATTTCAGCAGCAAAGCGACAGATAGACATGCTAATGAGTTCAGGAGTTATAAGCATTATACTGAGGTAAAGATGAGAGCTGACTGGAAGTTTAGCTATAACACGAAAAAGTTCACTCTGGAATGATATATCTGTAAAACGCAGCACGACTTATAACGATCAGATCCATATACCGGAAGGTATGATCTTATTATCATCTGCGTATACTCATCCAAGGCTGCTCCTCACGGAGCAGCCTTTATCAATACGGATAATTTACGATATGTTTATAATAAATACACTATATCTCCATATAAATGCGATATAATAACAAAAAACATACACTTAGGAGGGTGAAAGATGAGATCTAAGTCCATCATCGCCGTCATGCTGGCGGCTGTAATATCTGTGGGCTATACCGCGCTGCCCGTGCAGGTCTCACCTGCGGTGAGCGTGTCGGCGGCGGCAAAGCTGGCCGCTCCGTCGGGGATATCGTATACCGCCGGGACGGATACCGTCACCATCAAATGGGATGCCCTCAGCGGCGCTGATGCGTACAGGGTGTATGCGTCGTCGGACGATATAGATACCACCGATGATACTAAGCATATCATGATAGGCGATGATATGTACTTCGTATACAAGACCGTCAAGGCCCCCAAGTGCAGGATAGAGGGCCTTCGCAAGGGGAAGAACTATCATTTCATCGTCGCAGCGCTCGACAAGAACGGCGGGAAGTATATCGAGGGCACGCGCTCGGGCGTGATCAAGGCCAAGACAAAGACCGCTGTGCCGCCCAAGGCCCCCTCTGCGGGATATACCGGCACAGCCACGTCCGGCGGGAAGACCTACTATTTCAAGGACGGCAAGGTGGCCAAGGGCTTTATAAAGACATCTGCGGGGTATATGTACTTCGACCCGGAGACCTATGAGATGAAGAAGGGCTTCGTCACCGCCGGCAACGCCACCTACTATTTCGGCAGCGACGGCATCATGCTCGCAGGCGGCACCTATAAGATCGGCGGCACCACTTATGAGTTCGGAGCGGACGGCAAGGCCATGCTGAAGACGACGCCAACGAAGTCATCACCGTCCTATACCAGGAAGACCAACTCCAGAGGCTACCCCAATCTGTACTACTACGGCTTCGATGACCTGAGCGACTACGCAAAGGAGCACGGCTACGACTTTGACGACTGCGGCTCCGCGTACGATGTCTACGATGAGACTAACGGCACCTACAGCGCCATAGATCAGTACTTCGAGTACATCCAGGCATGGAAAGATATGGGCTACACGGTGGAGACCGACGAAATGACCAGTGAAGGCGACTACCTTATGGGCCATTCCGTGATATACAGGGGCGATGATATGGTGGCGGTAGCTGTCATGAGCATAGACATCAACACCGAGCTTTCCATGGTCACCGTGAGATATTACATGTGATGCTAAACGGGCTGCTCCGTCAGGGGCAGCCCGTGATGTGTATTAGGACAAGAGGGATGCAACTGCTCGTGCAGTTGCTAGGGACAAGGGACAAGGTGCAGATACATCTTCTTCGTTATCTTGACTCTCAACTCTCCCTAACAGGCAGAGCGTCGTCGCAGAAGGCGGGCATGGGAAGGAGCTTGTGGAGATTGTTCCTGTGCAGACGGTCGATGCGTTCGCGTGTCTCGGGAGCGTCGGACAGATCCGTGAGGCCTCTGATGTACGCATCCAGCTGAGCGTAGGTGAAGCCCAGGTTCTCCTCATCGGTCTTGCCGGAAAGCCCGTCGATGGGCACCTTGTGCGTCAGCTCGCGGGGAAGGCCTATGGCATCGCCTATGGCGATGACCTCAGTCACAGTAAGATGGGACAGGGGAGATACGTCACCTGCGGCATCGCCGAACTTGGTGGAGTAGCCCACCCAGTCCTCCGACAGGTTGCAGGTGTTCATGACACGGCCGTTGACACAGGCAGCCACGGCATACAGCGTGGCCATGCGTATGCGGGCGGGAGTGTTCACCTGAGCCTGACGGGAAACCTCTAAACTGCCGCCGATCTCGGTGAGCAGCGTGTCCACGGTGGCTCCCACGTTTATGCGGTAGCTCTGTATCCCGAGAGTATCTACCAGCAGCTCAGCACAGTCGATGTCGGACTGTACGCCCTGAGGCATGAGCACGCCTACCACTCTGTCAGCGCCAAGCGCTCTCACGCAGAGGGCAGCGGTGACGGAGCTGTCCTTGCCGCCGGATATGCCCACTACGGCCTTAGTGCCCTCGGGAGCTTCCGCAAAATAGTCCTTTATCCATTTTGTGACCGCCTCGGCGGTCTTGTTTGCGTCGAACATAGATGACCTCACTCGATGATGAACTGGCATGCGCTCATAGCCTTCAGAGCCGTAGCGTGAGCCTCGGGGGTGGTACCGCCGCAGCAGTCGCTGATGATGCGTATGGGCACCTCGGGGAAGGCAGCCTTGAGGATCATGGCATTGGATATGACGCATATATCGGTACATACCCCTATGATAACGATCTCCTCTATGTTGCCTGCGGTGGAGCGGCGTATCAGAGAGGGCAGTTCCTCAGAGCCGAAGGCTCCCTTGCGTACTGCAACGTAGTCCTCGCCCAAAGCGTCCTTCACAGCGGGATACAGCTCCCAGCCCTCGGTATTTACGATACAGTGAGCGATGGGGAGATTGCGCCCCTCCTGGGTGTTGAGATAGTCGAAATCATGTGTGTCCAGCGTGCAGAACACTCGCACGTCCCCCGACTCGCGGTAGTCCCTGATGAACTGCGCACAGTTCTCAGCGGCTGTGGTACATTCGGCATTTCCAAGTACGCCGGTGGTGAAGTCGTTCTGCAGGTCGATAGCTGTCAGGATCTTCATATCACATCATCTCCTTATGCTGGCAGCGGGCTCTGAGAGCTGCCGTCTCATGTTACATTTGTATTACAATATGGTACAATACTTGAATTACAGCGGTCGTTGTGATAAAATAACAGGACAGGGGGGATACCAATGTCAAAGAAGAGCGCTAAGATAGCCGCTACTTACTTTATCACCATATTCGCATCACTGGGCATCATAGGCGGAGTCAGCTGGGTAATGCTGGGGCCCTACCTCAAGGGCGATACTGCTCCTGCTACCGCACCGCCGATGCAGACATCCGTCCCGTCCGCAGTACAGCATACCGAGTACGTGCCTACCATAGACGACGCACAGACCGTGATGGCTGTATACGATGCGGGGAACAAGTCCTCCTCCGTGACCTTCGTGCTGTTCCGTTCCTGCCCCGAGAGGTCGAAGCTGTACGTCATACCGCTCAGATCCGATATGGTCACCCGTGAGGGCAACGCCACGATATACGATATGTACCTGTCGGGCGGTATTCAGTACGTATGCCGCGCCGTGGAAGGCGTCATAGGCTATCCTGTGAACAAGTACGTCAAGCTCACCGACTCATCCTTCGGTACGTTCTACGACCTGTGCGGATCGGTGACCTTCGATATACCGTACAATATGATCTACGAGAGCGAAAATGCCGCGGACAATACCATCATCAAGGCGGGGGAGCAGATACTCGATGCGCGTACCCTCCGCAAGGTGCTGATATACCCCAACTACAACGGCGGTGAGGAATACCGCATAGGCGTAGCGGGCGAGCTCATATGCATGATGATGAACAACGGTGCCAGAGGCACCTTCGCCACCTCGCTGGAGACCGTCTACAACGATCTTGCCAACAGCGATGCGGAGATGGACATCAGCCGCTACGACTTTATGGATATGCAGCCTGCCATCGAGTACACCGTGACCCACAATTCATCTCCCGCGCAGCTGGTGCTGCCGTCGGGCGAGGTCAACAGCGTGGGCTTCGTGCCGGACAATGGCTTCCTGGATGCGCTCCCGAGCTACTTTGAATGATATGCAGATCTTGCTTTCCGATCCTCACGGGTCGGAAAGCGTTTTTGATGTGCTCACTTTTTCTTTTTGCCCAGCTCGTCCTCGTCGTCGTGAACGGTGAGGTTCTCAGAGATAGCGGAGATGCGCACTCTTATCTTGGAGCGGTTGCCGCCTGTCTCGATGACCACGCACTCGTGCTCGTTGTCGCGGTTGACTACTATGCCGATGATGCCGCCGATGGTGATGACCTCATCGCCGATGCGTATGCTGTCGCGCATAGCCTTCTGCTTCTTCTCCTGCTTGCGCTGGGGGAGAGACATGAGCAGTATCACGCCCACCATGAGCACTACATAGAACAGGATCATGCCCATCCCGCCTCCGGGTACGGAAGCCATGGGGTCTGCTGCCTCTAGAAATATCGTTTGTGACATATATCCTTTCCTTTCGATCGTGATATTTATATTATAACCCAAACCGACCGAAAAATCAAGTATATTATGAAAAAAAGGGATGTATGATATATGTCGGAGCGGCGGCCCCCGCAGACCGCAGTGATATGCGGACTCACAGCCACAGCCCCGCTGCGTGCCGCAGACGGCGCCCTACGGTACGAAATTTTTCTCTCAAAGGTATTTACTATTAGGCTCCGATATGGTATAATGTATATAATGATACGGAAGAAAGAAATGGATATACGATGAACGATAATGCGATAGGGATATTCGATTCGGGGCTGGGCGGGCTCACCTGTGTGGCCGAGATGAAAAAGGCCGCTCCGAACGAGAACATAATATACTTCGGCGATACCGCCCGTGTGCCCTACGGCACCCGCAGCCGCGAGACCATACTGGAGTATGCTTCTCAGGATATAGCGCTGGTGGCAAGGCAGAACGTGAAGGTCATCATAGCCGCCTGCGGTACTGTGTCTTCGGCACTGGGGGACACCATCCCCTGCGATGTGCCCTTCTTCGGCGTGGTGTACCCCGCCGCGAGGGCTGCGGTCAGCGCTACGAGAAGGCATATCATCGGCATCACCGGCACGCCCGCCACCATAAGGTCAGGTGCGTATGAACGCGCCGTGGCAGGCATGAGCAGCGAGGACATATGCATATCGGTGCCCTGTCCGCTGTTCGTCCCGATGGTGGAGAACGGCATCACAGACCCGGATGACGTGGTAGTGCGCTCTATGGTGGAGCGGTATCTCGCCCCCATCAAGGAGAAGGGTGCGGATACGGTGATACTGGGCTGCACCCATTATCCTCATCTGGAGGATGCCATCAGGCGGTATATGGGCGATGACGTGGTGCTCATATCCTCGGGCGCCGCAGCAGCAAGGGCCGCATACGACCATCTAACAGCGGCCGATGCCCTGAGCGGCAGGGACACCGAGGGCAGCATCACCTGCTTCACTACGGACAGCCCGGATATGTTCTATGAGAACGCACACCGCTTCATAGGCGATGTGTCTATGGCTGTCCATAAGGTCACCATGGAGCAGCTGGTGGGAAAGGAACAGATATGAAGGTAGATATAGTACTCAAGAGCTTGTCCGCACCTCCGGGAGAGCGCCCGGACGCGATGGAGCTCATAACCGAGGGAGAACTGCATCCCGCCTCCGAGGACGGCAGGAGCGGCTGGGAGATAATATACTCCGACAGCGAGGTCACGGGTTTCGAGAACTCCACTACTGTGGTCAGAGCCTTCGGTACGGATATGGTCAGCATGCACAGGGACGGCGACT
>JAFYEQ010000167.1 GCA_017544185.1 Oscillospiraceae bacterium | reverse complement strand
GCATCGACGTGGTACACGAAGGCCTTCCCGAGAGACAGACCTCAGATACCATCCCCGACAGCTTCTTCAAATACGAGGGCTTCTATTCAAAGGGCGCTTTTGTCAGCGCGGACAACACACTGTTCAAGGTATCCTTCCTGGACGGGAAGTATCTGATGATCGACTCTCTTGACGGCAGCATACATATCAGTGCAAAGTATATGTACACCACCGACGGCGACTTCGTCAGGATGTCCGACAGCGACAGCGGGCTCAGACAGGACACCGACAGGAACGTGATACAGTTCATAGAGAAGTACGGCAGGACTTATATCGTCAGCAGCTCCGAGCACAAGGACGTGGATCTGGGCATCCTGCAGAGGAACGATAGCTTCTTGATGCAGAAGATAGAAGAGAATACCGTCAGCGAAGCTGTACAGCGTGCATGGGACGACAGACAGGGCAAGTACTACTACATAAACGGCAAATGGTCGAATACAGGTTATGACGCTATGCAGGTCAAGACGCTCTACACCACAGACGAGCTGCCCGGGTATTCCAACTTCGGCAAACTGGTGGATGAGGATCATGCAGAAGTGAACGTATCCATCCCCGGCGGTCGTGAGTTCTCCGATGTGGAGATACGCCATAAGGACGGCATCGAGACGGTCTGGCTCCCTGAGCTCGCAACGGAGTTCATGTCCGAAAGGTATATCCCGGAGCTTACTTCGGATATCCATGAAATAGTACTTGAAAGTTCGCACGCGATGTGGTATAATATAGGAGAGATGGGTGGCAAGACCATAGACATCCAGATCCCCGATAATGCATCAGTATATGTCTACGACAAGTTCGACAGGCCCATGTATTCCAGCCTCATGAAGGGATACGGCAGCAGGGTCATACTCCCCGCTCAGGGCAAGATAGTCTTCATCGGCGATGGAGGCACTATCAGCATACAGTGACCGAGACCCGGCGGGACCCGGTCACTTAAAAGGAGCACCGAATGGACTACAAGTGTCTGATGATAGATGACGATGTGACCATCGCCGCAAATACAGCGGAGTACTTCAATATATTCGACATCAAGACCGCCTATGTGACCGGCTACGACGACGCGGTGGAGTTCCTGAAGAAGAACACCGTGTCGCTCCTGCTGCTGGACATAAACCTTGGCGACAAGTCTGGCTTTGAACTGTGCAAGCGCATCAGGTCGGAGCATGATATGCCCATATTCTTCATCAGCGCCAGGTCCTCCGACGACGACGTGCTGATGGCGCTGGGCATAGGCGGCGATGACTATATCAAGAAGCCATACACCATGAGCATACTCCTTGCCAAGGTCAAGGCCGTGCTCGCACGCTACGAAAGATCTGGCGGATCGCATCGTCATGGACGTGACGATGCTGTTCCCATATCCGGAGATATGTATCTGGATACCGCCGCCCACTGCATACACAAGAACGGCGAGACCATACCGCTGAAGGCCATGGAGTTCAAGATGCTCAGATATCTGCTCCAAAACCGCAGCAAGGTCATAAGCAAGGACGAGTTCTTGCGCAATGTATGGGATGATGAGTTCGTGGGCGAGGGCACTCTCTCGGTACATATCCGTCATCTCCGCGAGAAGATCGAGGACGACCCCAACTCTCCCCAGATCATAAAGACCGTATGGGGCACCGGGTATATCATGGAGGATGATCCATGAGATACTTTCGTGCGCTCATCCCGATCGCGGTGACTATCCTGATCTGCATCGGGGTATTCGCTGTGACGAGCAGGCGAACGTATACCGCTGACGTGGTGCTCCAAAACGACATAATACAGACCGTCCGTGAGGAAATGGACGACCTGAGCGTGCTGTCGGAGCGCTTCCCGAACACAGCGATATACGTATATGATGTGAGCGGCATACAGTTATGGCCCAAGGACACTGCCCTCTCTCTCAGAGACGCAAGGAAGGGAGGCTATCTGCTGCTCGCTGTGAACGATGGTAGCAGAGCCATAGGCACCGCGGTGATCCCGGATCCCGCGCAGGCCATGTACGAAGCCGCTTACCGCCGCCTCGTCATCGGCGCCCTGGCGCTCCTGGGGCTAATGGTGCTGGGCACAGCTATAGCCTATCTCTACCTGAACAAGCATATCATAGAGCCCTTCAAAAGGCTGCGCGAGTTCACGGGACGTATAGCCATGGGAGATCTGGACACTCCCCTGGCCATGGAGCGGGACAGCGCCTTCGGGATATTCACGGAGAGCTTCGATATCATGCGCGAGGAGCTGAAGGCCGCGAAGTCGAGAGAGATAGAGCTGAAGATGCGCGAGCGCGAGCTGGTAGCGTCCCTGTCCCACGATCTTAGGACCCCGCTGGCGGGCATACGTATCATATGCGACGTGCTCTCGGTCAAGCTCAAGGGCGACGATGAGAAGGACCGCTACGTCCTTGACAAGGTGAACACGATCACACAGAAGACAGATCAGATGGATGCTCTCGTGACGGAGCTGCTCACATCGGCGCTGGACGATCTGGGCGAGATGAACGTGAGATGTACCGATGAGAGCTCGGCGATACTGCATGATATCGTCACCGCCGCCGACCCGAAGGGGCTGACGGATGAGCAGCGCATACCCGAGTGCATGATACACATGGACAAGATGCGTATGCAGCAGATCATCGGCAATATCATCGGCAACTCCTACAAGTACGCCGAAACGGTCATAGACATAGAGTACAGCCTTGGCTCGGATCATCTGAAGATGGCTCTGACAGACCACGGGCCGGGCGTAGATCCCGAGGAGCTGTCACTGATCACCAACAGGTTCTACCGCGGCAAGGGCTCCGACGGGAAGGACGGCAGCGGTCTGGGACTGTACATCGCATCTGAACTGATGGAGAAGATGAAGGGCGAGTTGATATGCTCCTCCCGGGGCAAGGGGCTCACCGTGACCCTGATGATACCTCTGGCATGAGACGGATAAGGGAAACAACGGTAAGTATCTCTCCGCCGCCTACTGCGGAGAGAAACGATGACCTAAAATGTAAGCATGGATATGTTTTATCCGGCGCTTCCTAAGATACACACAAAGAGAGGACTTTCTTATGAGACTTGGTTTTTCCTACGTAGGGCTGATATTCCTGTTGATGGTCATAGTACCCAATGTCCTTTGGACAAAGAACAAGCCCGACGGCTATGAGCGGTACTCTGCCAACGAGAATATGGTGCTGAAGATCGTAGAGCACGTCGGTCGGGTGCTCACCATAATATCGGCGCTGATATTCTCGGATCTGAACTTTCGGGAATGGACGCCCTGGTGTCTGTTCTTAGTCGTAGCGAT
>JAFYEQ010000166.1 GCA_017544185.1 Oscillospiraceae bacterium | reverse complement strand
TATACCTCAGCCTTCATCTCGACGAGGTCTATGATGCCCTTGAACATGTTCTCGGTGCCGATAGGGAGCTGTATGGGAACGGCATTGCACTTGAGACGGTCATGCATCATCTCGAGAACCCTGAAGAAGTTCGCGCCCATGATGTCCATCTTATTCACATATACCATTCTGGGGACCTGGTACTTATCAGCCTGACGCCAAACGGTCTCAGTCTGAGGCTCAACGCCGCCCTTTGCACAGAGCACGGTAACAGAACCGTCGAGCACTCTCAGGGAACGCTCAACTTCAACGGTGAAGTCAACGTGGCCCGGGGTGTCGATGATGTTGATCCTGTGATCGCCCCAGTGAGCAGTAGTAGCGGCAGAGGTTATCGTGATGCCTCTTTCCTTCTCCTGTGCCATCCAGTCCATGGTCGAAGCGCCCTCGTGGGTCTCGCCCATCTTGTAGTTGACACCTGTATAGAAGAGGATACGCTCGGTAGTAGTAGTCTTACCGGCGTCGATATGAGCCATGATACCAATATTTCTTGTTTTTTCAAGCGAACAATCTCTTGGCATAGCTTTTCCTCCGTGATCGGTCTGTCGGGACTTACGCTATATCGCGCAGTACCGTCACCATCTGTAGTGTGCAAAAGCCTTGTTTGCTTCTGCCATCTTGTGAGTATCCTCACGCTTCTTGCAAGCACCGCCGGCGCCGTTCATGGCATCCATGATCTCTGCTGCAAGTCTTTCCTTCATGGTGCGTTCATTTCTCGATCTCGAATAAGCTGTGAGCCATCTGAGCCCAAGAGTGAGCTTTCTCTCAGGTCTTACTTCCATGGGCACCTGATAGGTAGCGCCGCCGACACGGCGAGCCTTTACCTCGAGCAGGGGCATGATGTTCTCAAGAGCCTGATCGAATGCTTCAAGTGCATCCTTGCCGGTCTTCTCAGCAACGATCTCGAATGCACCGTAAACGATCTTCTGTGCTACGCCCTTTTTGCCATCGAGCATGATGTTGTTGATAAGGCGTGTCACAGTCTCAGAATTGTAGACAGGGTCTGCAAGGACTTCTCTCTTTGCAATTTTACCTCTTCTTGGCACAATTCTTCCCTCCTTCATAGTAATGAATTCACAGGTACTGCTCCTATGCGGAGCACAGTGCGATAACAGTCCGCGCAGCCCTCTTATATATAAAAAGGGTGTGACCTTGTAACTTGTATATCGCTGTGAATGTGCTGTCTGTCACGACAGTCTTGATGCAGCCAGACTTACTTGCCGGCCTTGGGTCTCTTTGCTCCGTACTTGGATCTTGCCTGGCCTCTCTTGGCAACGCCCTGAGTGTCGAGAGTACCTCTGATGATGTGGTAACGCACACCGGGGAGGTCCTTGACTCTGCCGCCTCTGATCAGTACAACGGAGTGCTCCTGAAGGTTGTGGCCTATACCGGGAATGTAAGCTGTGACTTCAGCACCATTGGTGAGCTTTACTCTGGCTATCTTTCTCATAGCGGAGTTAGGCTTCTTAGGTGTAGCCGTTCTTACTGCGGTGCAGACACCTCTCTTCTGGGGGGAGGACAGGTCTATAGCGATCTTCTTCTTGGAGTTATAGCCCTTCTGAAGAGCGGGTGCTGTAGACTTCTTTGCGAGAACGTCTCTTCCCTTGCGCACGAGCTGGTTGAACGTAGGCATCGATACATCTCCTTTCAAAAAATTATGGCGTATGACATACACGCGTACATCAACACACCATATCATTATACTATCCCCCTCCCCTTTTGTCAAGCACTTTTTATGTCTGCCAAGCGTTTTTGTATACTTGCACGATCGGCGCATCATACAGCCCACGGGTATTAGTTATGAAGACGACAGCATCAGCGTCCGACGCTCGCGTCCCCGGGGCCTGTTCCTGCACCCCAACTCTTATTATAGCATATTATACAAAAAATAGATGTATCATTCTACATATCCGCCCTTGAAATTTTTTCAAGATCGTGTTATAATTATACATTATGCTGCGTGATGATCATGTCAGCGTCCGTTCACGGAGGTATCGGCTTGTATTACTGCTGCGGTCTTACCGATCAGGGCATCGGCGAGCTCAATGAGGACTCATATCTGGTAGGCGGCGTCGTTTCCGACAGCGGATCCACCGCGAACAGCACGACCGAATGTGACACGGACGCGCCTTTCATAGCGGCTGTAGCCGACGGCGTCGGCGGTGAGGATGCGGGTGAGATCGCGTCGCGGCTCACGCTGCAGCTCCTGGCGGGCATAAGGTCATGCAAGCGCGAGGATATCGTTCCACGCATACTGAAGATACACGAGAAGGTATGTGCCTACGGCGTCAGACACGGCCACGACAATATGCAGTCCACGCTCTGCGCCCTGTATGTAGACAGCGACGACAACGCATACGCCGTCAATATCGGCGATTCGCGGCTGTACCTTTACCGCGAGGGCAATATCAGACAGATCACCACTGATCAGTCTCTGGTACAGATGCTGTACGATCAGGGACGTATCACCGATATAGAACGGGCAAAGCACGAGGTGCGCAACATCATATTCCCCGTCATGGGGAACCTGAAGACGGCGCCCACGCCCGTGATCACGGATATGGGGGTACTGGGCTTCGGTGACGTGGTGCTCATATGCTCCGACGGGCTGTCGGACTATGTGACCCGCGGCGAACTGGAGGACGTGCTGGCTCGTCCCATGCACCTTACCAAGCGTCTGAGGCTGCTGGCCGACCTGGCGCTGGAACACGGCAGTACCGACAACATCACCGCCGTGGGAGTATACTTCAAGAAATGACGTTCAGACTGAGATACCTGACCGAGGATGACTGCGCAAAGTGTCGGGAATGCTGCGTGTTCGACCGATATGACGTATATGACACTCCTCTCATCACAGAGGAAGACGCACAGCGCATACGTCTGATATACAGTGATATACGGTTCACGCCCCGCCCCTGCGGTGACTGCGGGCAGGATGCGTATATATTCGACATGATATGCGACGGCGACGTCCGGATCTGCCCCGCACTGGGCAGCAATGGCTGTATACTTGACGGATGCAGGCCTCTGGACTGTGTGCTGTACCCTTATATGATAGTGGGCATCGGTCAGCGGAGATACGCCGCTGTATCGGATCTGTGCCCTGTATACCGAAAACTGCCGGACGATCTGCTGTATGCAGAGGTCTGCGACAATATGGAGCTCTTTGCCCTCACTGCCCGCCGGAACATATACGTCAGGGAGCATGACGGACAAAGGCTCATCAAGGAGATACTATGAGGATCATACCCCCTTCCTGCGAGATCATCGGAGATATAGACGGCCCCGCTATGGTGCGCAGGATAGAGCTCATCGGCCGAGTATGCTACAAGAGCGAGGACAAGATAACCGACACCAGTGCTGCCAAGTTCATCGCCATGATACTCAAGAGCGGCCACGAGAGCGTGCTCGAGCATGAGAAGATCACCGTCCGCGTGGTATGCGACCGCGGCGTCACCCACGAGATAGTGCGCCACAGGCTGGCGAGCTATTCTCAGGAGAGCACCCGCTACTGCAACTACTCCAAGGACAAGTTCGGCGGTGAGCTCACCTTCATAAAGCCCTGCTATCTTGAAGAGGGCACCGATACGTACCGTATATGGGAGACCGCTATGCAGGATGCAGAACGCTCCTATCTGGCTATGCTCGAAGCGGGCGCTAAGCCCGAGGAGGCAAGAGCAGTGCTCCCCAACTCCCTCAAGACCGAGCTGGTCATGACCATGGATATACGCGAATGGCGGCACTTCTTCCGCCTGCGCACCGCCATGAGAGCGCATCCTCAGATGCGCGAGCTGGCACAGATGATACTTGACAACTTCAGAGAGCGCATCCCTGTGCTCTTCGATGATATACAGCCTCAGGAGAGATGATATGCAGATAGCTATCGACGGGCCCGCAGGCGCGGGCAAGTCTACCATAGCCAAGGCTGCGGCACACAGCTGCGGCATGATATACGTGGACACAGGCGCTATATACCGTTCCGTGGCATACGCACTGATACAGGGCGGTACGGACACGGAAGATACCGATGCCGTAGGATCCGCGCTGACGGGCATCGTGCCCTCCCTGGCCTTCGTGGGCGGGGAACAGCATGTGTACGTGAACGGCGAGGACGTGTCCGATAAGATACGCACCCCCGAGATATCCATGACCACCTCCCACATAAGCGCCTACCCCTGTGTACGCGCCTTCCTGCTGGAGACCCAGCGGCGCATAGCCCGTGAGAACGACGTGATCATGGACGGCAGGGACATAGGCACAGTAGTGCTCCCCGATGCGGACGTGAAGATATTCCTCACCGCGTCCCCCGAATGCAGGGCAAAGAGGCGCTATGACGAGCTCATAGCCAAGGGAGAGCAGGTGACCTATGAGCAGACCCTGGCTGACGTGATCGGGCGCGACAAGCAGGATACCGAGCGCGAGACCGCTCCCCTGCGTCAGGCTGATGACGCTGTACTGGTAGATACATCGGATCTTACGCTGGAGCAGTCCATAGATGCAGTGACTGAGCTCATACGCAGAGCGCGTTAAGTGAGGATACTATGAATGCATTTGTACGCTATACCGTCAGAGGTGTCTACCATCTGTGGTATGACTTCAAGATAGAGGGCGAGGAGAACGTCCCCGAACAGGAGGGCTTCATCATCGCCTGCAACCATCGCAGTCTGGCAGATCCCGTACTGGTCACCATGCCCGTACGCAAGCCTGTCAAGTATATGGCCAAGGAAGAGCTGTTCAAGAGCCCTATATTCGCAGCCTTCATACGAGGGCTGGGCGCCTTCCCCATACGAAGGGGCGCAGGCGATATGGGCGTCATAGATGACTGCGTAGAGCGGCTCCGCAAGGGGTATAACGTAGTCATATTCCCCGAGGGCACACGGCAGTACGAGAACAAGGTGGCCAGACTTAAGACCGGCGTGGCCGTCATAGCGGGCAAGTCGGGAGCTCCCGTGCTCCCCATGGGCGTAGTGTTCGAGGGGAAGAAGCTGCATTTCCGCTCAAAGCTGACGCTTCGCATAGGCAAGCCTATCCCCCCCGAGGAGATCGCCGTGCCCGATGGTGACCGCCATGCGCTCAATGCGTGCAAGGCGCGTATCGCCGAAGCGCTCAAGGAGCTGGTGGAAGGTGCGCCCGACGCTGTCTCCGATGATAGCACAGATAAGGCCGACAAAGGTACGGACGAATGACCGTGACCCTTGCCCCCCATGCGGGCTTTTGCTTCGGCGTGGACAGAGCCGTACAGATGGCGCTGACCGCTACAGGCAGCAGATGCACGCTGGGAGAGATCATACATAACCGTACCGTCACCGATGAGCTGGCAGCCAAAGGCGTGCGCATCATAGACGAGCCCGAAGAGGCGTTCCCCGGTGAGACGGTGATAATACGTTCCCACGGCGTGGGGAAGGATATATACGACCGTCTGGAGCGGGGCCATATCCCCTATACCGACGGCACATGTCCCTTCGTACAGCGCATACAGCGCATAGTGGCCGACTGCACCGCGCAGGGCATGATCGTCATCATAGTCGGTGACGCAGATCATCCCGAGGTCCGCGGGATCGCAGGACACGGCGGCGATAACGTGGTGATAGTACCCGATACAGTGGGCTTGCATATCCAATTGAAAAAATTTTGTGAAAATTTTAAAAAAAAGGTTGCAATTATGCCCCAAACGACGTATAATATATTACGGTGGGAGAAGTGCCGCAGACTGGCAGAGGGGTTCCCCGACGTCACGATCTACGATACTATATGCAGAGCCACCGCAGAGCGGCAGTCCGAGGCCGAGGAGCTGGCATCGCAGTGCGACATCATGATCGTGCTGGGCGGGCATCACAGTTCCAACACCCGCAAGCTGGCCGAGATATGCAGTTCCCGATGCGCGCGTACGTATCACGCAGAGGATCTGCAGGAACTTATGAAGATGATGCCTCAGGGCGTTATCCATAGAGATGTCCGTATGGGCATCACTGCCGGTGCATCAACTCCGGCACATATAATCAAGGAGGTCGTAAACCACATGAACGAAATTTATGAAGAGGGAGCTAATTTTGAGGAGAACTTCGAGGAGCAGCTCGAGGCATCCTTCAAGAGAATATATACCGGTAACCGGGTGAAAGGCACAGTCGTTGCAGTGAACAACACAGAAGCTGTTGTAGATCTGGGAACTAAGCAGACAGGCTATGTTTCCCGCGATGAGCTCACTGACGATCCGTCTCTCTCGCCGGCTGACGTGGTAAATGTGGGCGATGTCATCGATCTGATCGTTGAGAAGATCAACGACGCAGAAGGCACCGTTCAGCTCTCCAAGAAGAAGATCGACGCTATGAAGGGCTTTGACGACATCGTTAAGGCTAAGGAGACCGGCGATATCCTCGAGGGTATGGTCACCGGCATCGTTAAGGGCGGTCTCACCCTTATGTACAACGGTGTAAGGGTATTCATCCCCAATTCTCAGGCTACCGCTCGCCGCAACGACAAGGTAGAGCCCCTGGTAAAGACCATGCAGCGCTTCAAGGTGATCGAGGTCAACGAGCAGCGTAACCGCGCAGTAGGCTCCATCCGTCAGGTGCTCTCCGCAGAGCGTGATGCCGCTAAGGCTAAGTTCTGGGAGACCGCTAAGGTAGGCGATGTGTTCAAGGGCGAGGTAAAGTCCATCACATCCTACGGCGCATTCGTAGATCTGGGCGGCATCGACGGTATGGTGCATATCTCCGAGCTGTCCTGGGACCGCATCCGTCATCCCTCTGAGGTAGTCAGCGTAGGCGACGAGCTGGAGGTATACATCAAGGAGCTCGATCAGGAGAAGGATCGTATATCCCTGGGCTACAAGAAGGCTGAGGATGATCCCTGGGTGAAGTTCGATAATGAGTACAGCATCGGCGACACCATCACTGGCAAGGTCGTATCCGTTACTCCCTTCGGTGCATTCGTACGCATCATGCCCGGCATCGACGGTCTGGTACACATCAGCCAACTGGCTGACCGCAAGGTCAACGATGTGAAGGAAGTAGTATCCGTAGGCGACGAAGTGACTGCAAAGATCACCGACGCCGACATCGACAAGAAGAGGATCAGCCTTTCCATCAGAGCGCTCGCTGAGGACGGCGAAGGCGACTACGAAGAATAAGTTCGTACCATCACCCCCGTCACTTATGTGACGGGGGTATTTTTACGCATGATCATAAGAGGTCGATATGTCTGACAAAGGATTCCCGGATTATCTGATCGAATATGTATACTATCTGCGGGACATACGAGGCCGCTCCGAGCATACCATCACGGGATATACCACGGATCTTATGCTCTTCTTCCGCTTTCTTTATGAGGACAAGATCGGCGGGGACGGCGACGTGCGCGATCTCCCCTTCGAGACGGTGGCTGCGGTCACCCTGCGCGATGTATACGCCTTCCTGTCATGGTCGGGCACGGTCCAGGGGAACAACGACCGCACCCGCTCCCGCAAGGTCTCCAGTCTGAGAGGCTTCTACTCCGCTCTGGCACAGGGAAAGATCATAAGCTATTCCATCGCCAGAGACCCGGTAGCTAACCTGGAGAAGCCCAAGCTCAAGAAGGTACAGCCGAAGTATCTGGCGCTGGATGACAGCAAGCGTCTCGTGGGACATCTGGATCCCGAGGACAAGTTCTACCGCAGGGACTTCTGTATACTCATGCTGTTCCTCAACTGCGGAATGAGACTGTCCGAGCTGGTGGGCATGAACTTGAACGATGTGAACTTCGAGGACCGCAGCATACGTCTGCTGGGCAAGGGCAACAAGGAGCGCATCATACATATGAACGAGGGCTGCGCCGAGGCCATAACCGATTATCTGGGCGTTCGTCCGATATGCGATGAGAAGGCGCTCTTCCTCTCCAACCGAAAGACACGCATCACAGGCAGGCGCGTAGAGCAGATCGTCACCCGTGCCATCCAACAGATCGGTCTGGAGGGACGCGGGCTCTCCGCTCATAAGCTTAGGCATACCGCAGCTACCCTCATGTACCAGTACGGGAACGTGGATCCCATCGTGCTCAAGGAGATCCTCGGCCATCAGAGCGTGTCCACCACCGAGATATACACCCATCTGACTAACGAGAACGTCCGCACGGCACTGGATGCCAATCCCATGTCAGACGTCCACGGGAAGGGCTGACATGGCCGTAAGATCCGGACGATCCGGAGCAGCCGCGGCATACCTAAAAGGCTGTATCATACAACGAGAGCCCGTACCTGCGGTGTTTCTCGATACTTACACAGGAGTTGTGACATGAATACATCTATGTACCTTACCAATAAGCTCTCGGGAGATAAGGCCAAGCGCGTGATACTCATGGTGATCGGCGTCCTCGGCATATTATTCTGGGGGCCTCTCGCTCTGGTAGGCTTCGCCACTGTGACCGATACCTCGCAAAACAGCGTCGGCTTCAATATCGCTATGTCCGTGACCTGTCTGGTATTCGCAGGCGTGGGCGTGATGCTGGTGATACTCTCTAACAAGACGGCGAAGAAGATCGCCATGGCAAAGCAGTACAGCTATATATTCTGCTCCGACAACGACGGTGTGGTCACCGCCGAAGAGCTCACCGCCCAGACCGGCAAGCAGCTCCCCCAGTTCGCAGCAGAGATAGACGACCTGATATCCAAGGGCTACCTCACAAACTGCGTGGTACAGCGCCAGCCCTATGCGGTGCTCCTCTCCGCAAGGGACAATGCTACGGTCAACACCATGAACGCCTATGCGGAGAGAGCCATGAGCTGCCCTGCCTGCGGCGGTCAGGTCAGCATCCGTCCCGGCCAGCAGATGGCATGCCCGTACTGCGGCTCGCCTATACACGGATAAGATCGGAGCGGCATATGCCGCTCCCGTTCATTATTATCAAAGAAGGATCTGTATGAAAGATATAACTAAGAGCGCGGCCGGCTTTGTGGTGCTGTCAGATGCGGTGCCTCATATCATACAGGAGATACGCTACCATTCCACCTATAACTTTATAGGAGACCGTATCGACGGCTATGAAGAGCCGATAGCCCTGCTCACTGCGGAAGCTGCGAGGGCCCTCCGCTCCGCCTGTACCGAGCTGATGGTGAAGGGCTACCGCGTGAAGGTGTTCGATGCATACCGTCCCGCCGCAGCAGTACGTCATTTCATGCTGTGGGGCATAGAGGATACGGATATACGCATGAAGCCCTATTTCTATCCCGACCTTGAAAAGCAGGAGCTCTTCAGGAAGGGTTATATCGCCAAGCAGTCCAGCCACAGCCGAGGCAGTACCATAGACCTTACGCTGGTGGATATGGCGACAGGCAAAGAAGTGGACATGGGCAGCCCCTTCGATCTGTTCAGCGAGATCTCCCATCCCGACTGCAGGAGCATCACCGAGGAGCAATACGACAGCCGTATGCTGCTGCGGGATACTATGCTCAGGAACGGCTTTCTCCCCCTCGACTGCGAATGGTGGCATTTCACCCTCGCCGACGAGCCCTATCCCGACACCTATTTCGACTTTCCCGTATCCCTGTCGTCGATACGGGTATGACAACGTACTGCACAGGAAAGGACATCATGAAGATAAGAAACGTTATATTCGACATCGGTAAGGTGCTGATAGACTTTGAGTTCGAGCGATCCGTTCTTGATAACTTCGGAACGGAAAAGGGCGAAAAGGTGATCGCAGCCACATGGCACGACCCCGACTGGAGCGAGCTCGACAGAGGCATCCTCTCCGACGAGGAGGTGCTGCAGCTCTTTATCGCGAACGCTCCCGACTGCGAACGTGAGATACGCTATACCTTCGCACGGCTCGGTGAGTGTCCGAAAATGAGGAAAGGAGCTATCGAGCTCATAGACAGGCTCAAGGCCGATGGCTACGGTGTGTACTATCTCTCCAACTATTTCGAGTACCTGATACATACAGCGCCCTGGGCACTGGAGTTCATACCCCACATGGACGGTGGGATATTCTCCTGCCGTGTGAAGGTGACCAAGCCCGACCCCGCCATATACCGGATGCTCTGCGACCGCTACGGGCTGGTGCCCGAAGAGTGCGTATTCATCGACGACACACTGCGAAACGTGGATGGAGCCAGATCCTTCGGCATGGAGGGGATACAGCTCACCACCCAGACCTACGACGAACTGTATACTCAGATAAGGGCTATATAAAACGAACGGCCGCTGCCTTGTATGACAGCGGCCGCCTATTATAAGGATCCGCCACATATGTGACGGATCCGTTTGTTATCAGAGCTTGCTCTCGATCTTGTCGAGCACGTCGTAGAGTGCCTTGGGGATATTTGCGCCGCCAGCAGTCAGCTCTGCATAGTAGTCTCTCATCTGAGCGACTTCCTTCTTCCAGAGGTCTGCGTCAACGTCGAGCAGCTTCTTCACGGTGTCGAGGGATACCTCATCCTCGATGCCGGTGAGGTTGATGTCCTCAGCCTTGGGAACATAGCCGATAGCAGTCTCTACAGCGTCAGCCTTGCCTTCAACGCGGTCGAGGATCCAGTCAACGACTCTCATGTTGTCACCGAAGCCGGGCCACATGAAGTGACCGTTCTCGTCCTTGCGGAACCAGTTAACATTGAAGATCAGAGGAGCCTTGTCGCCGAGCTTCTCGCCCATCTCGAGCCAGTGTGCCCAGTAGTCGCCTACATTGTAGCCAATGAAGGGATTCATAGCCATGGGATCGTGACGGAGCACGCCTACAGCACCGGTAGCAGCTGCGGTGGTCTCAGAGGATACTGCAGAGCCTACATATGTGCCGTGTACCCAGTCGAAGGACTGGTATACCAGAGGAGTGGTGCTCTCTCTTCTGCCGCCGAAGATCATAGCGGATACGGGAAC
>JAFYEQ010000165.1 GCA_017544185.1 Oscillospiraceae bacterium | reverse complement strand
CTGGTTCAACGAGCGTCCTCTCCTGCTCTCATGCGGTGTGTCCCCTGTCGACCTTAAGGACGGTCAGATAGTGTCCAATCTCTATGACGAGCGTCTGGAGAAGGCTATGGACTTCCAGTACTCTCTAAGTCAGAACGGTCTGATACTTGACACGGGCCTGTTCGACTGGTCGGAGCATCCCGAGTTCATAGGCGAAGGCAAAGAACTGTTCTATATATGCGGTACCTATGTGCTCAACGGTGCTCCCGAGATATGGACAGCCAGTTTCGGCAACGCCGAGGACGTGATGTACGTCCCCATGCCCCGCAATGAGGACGCTGATGCATACTATCTCTCTGCAGGTCTTGAGGCGTATATGCTGTGCAAGGGCGCTGGCAATCCCGAGGGCGTGGCACGCTTCATGGAATGCATACTCGCCTCTGAAAGGGACGAGGGCATGAAGGCGATCTCCGTACAGCAGATGCGTGACAACTACGGCTGGACGGACGATATGATAGATATGTACGACCGCCTCCAGATCATGACGGCAGAGCATCCCATGTACTCCATACATACAGGTCTTCCCGCCGACCTCTACGATATACTCGACAACGGTGAGGTAGGCCTCAGATCTGCATTCTACGGTCACGACTGGCCCAGCTCCCGCGATGAGATCGCCGATACCGTAGATATGCTCATAGGTGAATTCAACGAGTCACTCGATAATATAGATGCTTGATACCGTTCGGATGTAAACATCCGGATATTTACCCATCCGTACCCCTCCTGACGAGCCCTCTGCCCTGTGCAGGGGGCTCCGTCGTTGTTATATACGGCTCCGCTAAGGCGGAGTTGTTTTATTTGTACAATGAACGGGGATCGGGCCGTCGTTTTTTGTGATCCATTTGCCCCGATATATCATTGACGTGACAAAAGAAGTGTGCTATAATAATAATGTCGTTTGGGAAATACCCATATGACAGAATAAAGCGTAATTATTTACTATATACAGGTGATCGGATGTCGATATATCATATACTGCCCGCTATAGCGCTGCTGTTGGGCATACCCTTGTTCTTTAATAAGAGCAAGACTGTGCGCTTCGGATACTTGGCAGTCGTTTTCGGGATACTGTTTGCTATGAATGCGCTACGCTACGGCATAGGCAATGACTATTTCCACTATAGGATGATCCTCGACAAGTACGCCACAGGAGGCTACGGTATCATAGATATGCTGAAGGTAGCGGGCTGCGAGCCGTTCTACACGCTTCTCATGAAGTTGGTAGTACCGCTGCCGTATTCGGTGCGATATCTTGCTCTCAATGCCCTCACGGCCTTTATTTCCCTGCTGCCGGTAGCTATAGTGGCATGGCGCAGCAGGTACCCTCAGATAACTGCCTTTCTATACATATGCCTTACGTTCTTCTACAATTCCATGAACTTCACAAGGCAGTCCATGTCGGCCGCGATAGTGTTCCTGTCCTATGATGCCATGAAGAAGAGGAAGCACTGGCTGGTAGTGCTCTTGGCTCTTATCGGCGCCATGTTCCACTTTTCTGCGCTGATCATCATACCCGTATACTTTATATCGCTGATAAAGCCGTCTTGGCAGTTCTACTCCATACTTGGTGTATTATCCGCAGGCGTGTTCATCTTCTCGGACGATATACTGCGTTTGATATTCAGCTGGCTGGATGTGCGTTACTCCCTGTATCTCGACTCCTTCTTCCTTGCAAGAGGGCTGCCGTGGGTATACATCATAGTGCCCTCTTTGGTCGCTGTGCTGCATATCCTGATATACTTCACATCCGCGAAGGATGACAGATGGTACGGCACGTTCACTACGTTCGCCTTCATAGTACTGATCATATGGGCGTTCGGTCTGAAGCATCTGATAATAGAGCGTTTCTCACTGGTGATATACCTGTTCATGATCCGTTCGCTGCCGGATGGCTTAGGGCTTCTGCATGACAGACACAAAGAAAAGTATAAGGACAAGGAGGGCGTTCATCTCGATCCCGCTGTGATCCTTACCCTTCTGTTCTGTGTAGTATCGCTGGGATACGATCAGTTCACCATTATGGCCAACGCCCATGGCGTGGTGCCCTATGCATCTATATTCTCCCCTTTCAAGCCTGATAAGGAGAGACTGGAGAAAAGGCCCCGCGACTGCTACTTCAATGCTTCGCTGATACAGTTCCTGTATACCGTGGATCGAAAGGACAATACGGTGATCGTGGTCAATAACGGAACATCCAACGGACGGTTCACCATCGAGGAGACCATAGGGCTGGCAAGGTTCGGCATACAGAACGATGTATATGACATGCACAGTTATATCGCGTGCATCTCCGACGGCAAACCCGTCATAAGGATGGCCGAGGACGGTGTTCTTACCTATCATACCGAGCTCTACGAGAAATACAGCATCGACCTTACCAGTGATGCTGCAGGAGGCATCGCCTCTATGGTGGTGAACGACATAGAGTTCT